>JBDTRM010000181.1:0-10398 GCA_039931675.1 Bacteroidia bacterium
TTGATATGAACAATCAAAAGGCTGCTTGAGGTTAATTATTTTGCGTAAGGTGAGTAACTCATACATATCTACAGCCAAAGAAGAATTTATGGAAGCATTGAAAATTGATCCGATTTCTTCCGAAGCGGAAACAGGATTGCTAAAAGCAAAAATATTTGAACTGCTTAACACTAAAGGTTATGATCCCGCTGTTGTTCAGCAAAGATTGATTAACCTTCAGACTGAAGTTCAGGACGATCCCCGGGTTCATCTTAATTCATTATGCATGAAGTCAATTGATATTACCGCAATCCTGAAAACTTGTGGCGAGCTTGTCGGATCCATCCTTTAATCAGATTCATTGCTCTCTTTTTTACGTCACCTCAGCAATAACCAGCGCATTATACGAACCATTATTCAACTCATATTGCATCCCATTCACCAATTGAAAAAAATCAATTTGTAAAAAGTAAAGTTTTGTTCCGGTTCCTGCTGGTGTTCCGTTTGGCATTAACGTAATTTTGGTGGAAGTTCCATCAATGATCAGGTTAACCGCATCAGTGTACTCAATTGCACTCATTCCTTCTGCAAAATTTACATTCGCATAAGCGCCTCTTAAAGTTAAATAAGTCGCTCCCGCAGGAAATGTGATGTCTCTGATAGGAATTAAATTATTGATACTTATTTTTCCAGATGCAATGTCAACCGTGTAAGGTTTAAACAAGATATTGCTAACTTGTGATTTGTAATTAAATTCAAATCCTTTCAGCATAGCCTTTGCTTTAATATCTGCAATTGCAATCCCGATATTTCTTTTTCCTCTTTCACTAAAAACATCGGCCTCCCTGAAATTCATCATCACCCGCATAACCTTTTTTGCGCTGCTGCTCCTCCCGGCTTCTTTGAACATACCCTTTACAACATCACGCAATAATTTTCCTGATTTAGAAGCCAATGCGAATTCATTTCCATTTTCTCTTGCACTTGCAAACTTCGGTTCATTTAAAATCTGTTCCCTCGTAACGTTCCTTTTACTTCGGAGATAATCTTTGTTGTTCATTCTATAAAAGGTCATACCATATACTGTACCTTCTATTCTCAGATTTCCTCTTTGCTTTGGCATTTAATTAATTTTAGAATTATTGGAAATAATAAATCTTCAATTTACGTTAAAGACTAAGTGATCTTGCTCCTCTTCACAATAACGCAGTTTCTCCAAACTTATTACCACGTACTTTTCACGTACTTTTCACGTACTTATCACGCACATACCACGTACTTAACACGTGTCTGACTCCACTTAACGCTATGCAAAAGGCATATATGATTCCCATTAAAGCTTATTGAAAGATAATGTAGCTTTAGCTTAACAACTTCATCACAAATTTCAGAACTCTGCCAGATTTCAGTCCTGCTTCCTAAGGCTCCTTCATACCAACTTTCAATGATCATAAAATCACCAAAACTTGTAATGAGCGAAGTCGAACTTCCATCATTCCACCATTCCATCCTTCCATCCTTCCTCCCTTTCCTCATTCATCCTCCAATATCACCATTGCACCAAAAAATAATAGGTTAAGTCATTGAAAATTGTAAGTTTGTACTCATCTATACGCGACATCAATTTTACCCCTATTTCTCAATGATAAAATTTCAGTTATTGCAATCAGTAAAATCAATTTATGCATTGACAGTTTATTCATTTTTATAATCGCAAGATTTTTCAAACTAAAGCATCTAAATGTTAACCATGAGCATTGACCACTGATTTTAAATATTATTTACTTTCACTGCATTTCAAAAACTTTAATTCAATCACAAAATCATAACAACATCTTTTTTCAATATTAACTGATTAACAACAACATTATATGAAAAAACTTATTCTCCTCTGCGCAGTTATTCTTACTTCATCAGCCGCAACTTTTAGCATTTCAAATAAAATGAAACCTTTGCCTCTTCCGTCCATACAGGGGGCTGCCTTAAATTTTGATGGAGTGAATGATTTTGTTTCGGTTGCTACAGGCTATGCTCCCACCGATAATTTAACCATTGAGGCATGGGTTAATCCATCGGCACTTGGCGCGGGTTACAGAGCTATTGTCAACCAGGATAATTTTACACCCGGTCATGTTCATTTTCAATTTGACGGGGGGGCGCTTCAGTTAGCCATAAGCGGATCAGGAGATTATTATTCAACATTTTCATTCTCATTAAATACATGGTACCATGTTGCAGCAACCTATTCAAAAAATAATGCAGAAGTAAAATTTTATGTAAACGGAAACTTAACCAATACATTAACTGCTTTAACACCGCCAACCATTTCTGGAGGTGTGCCTTTTAAGATCGGAAGCTGGAATGGTACGCAGCGATTTTTTCAAGGTAATATTGACGAAGTGAGAATATGGAGTGTAGCCCGCCCACTATCTCAAATACAGGCAACAATGAATTGCGAAATTCCTTCCTTTGCGTCTGATTTATTTGCCAACTATCATTTTAACGAAGGTATAGACGGGGGGTTAAACACGGGTGTAAATACTCTTCCCGATTCCAGTGGAAATGGTAACCATGGTTCATTGCAAAATTTTGCTCTTGGCGGCCCTGCATCCAACTGGATTGCACCCGGTGGTGTTATTACAGGCACATTTTGTTCGCCTCCTCCCGGTGCCGCTTTAAATTTTGATGGAATTAATGATTATGCCGAAGGTCCTGCTGAGTTAATTCCAATCACAGGAGAATATTCTGTTTCTGTTTGGGCAAAAAATACTACATACCAATCAGGAAGTTTCAGAGAAATTATTTCACAGGGAAGGCAATTTTATATAGGACATGATTCTGCAGGTATCATTCGTGTAGGTGATTCATGGGTAAATACAGGAGTACCCTGGCCCACTGATGGCAATTGGCATAACTATACAGTAGTAAGAACTTTAACTAATACATTTCTTTTTCTTGATGGTAACCTTGCTGCTGCTGCTGGGTATGCTATACCAAGTCCTACAAGTACATTTCCATTAAATCCAGTTGCGCGATTTATCATGGGTGCACAATGGTGTGAACCATGTGGAGAAAATTTTACCGGTAGTATTGATGAAGTTAGAGTTTGGAGCAGGGCGCTTTGCCCGGTTGAAGTTTCAAGCAGTCAGAATTGTGAAATCAATTCTCCCCAGGCTGGTTTGGTTGCTGTTTATAATTTTAACGGGGGAGTTGCAGACGGTGATAATACTTCGCCTCCGATTGATACACTCGCTGATGCAAGCGGAAATGGCCATACCGCTACGTTGCACGGTTTTGCACTTAATGGCAGTACATCAAACTGGACAACCCCGGGTGGCGTTACAACAGGAAATACTTGCACACCACCTATCTTTACTTCTGCCAACCCGCCTGACATAGGTTCTCCTTATTCCACCTCCTGTAGTGGTAACTATATTTATCTTGATATTGACGGACAATCTTCTAATCTGAATGACAATACCGATTGGGTTTGGTATGCCGATAGTTGTGGCGGCACTCCCATCGGAACCGGAACGTTTATTGATAATTTATTCCCTACCGTAACTACAACCTACTATGCAAGAGGTGAAGGAGGATGTGCACCACCGGGACCTTGTGCATCATTTACAGTAACTGTTACTCCTTTACCTGTTATAAGTTTTACTGTAAGTCATACCGATGTTACTTGCCAAAACACGGGGGATGGAACTATAACAGTAAGCAATGTTTCGGGAGGCAACCCATCAGTTAACGGTTATAATTATGTGCTCACTGAAGGTGAAGGCTATCAGAGTAATAACACGGGTTTATTTACCGGATTATACGCTGGTGACTATTACTATGTCACTGTGAGTGATTCATCAGGATGTGAAAGCAGTCTTGGCGGACAAAATGTAGATATAGGTATAGCAAACCCGTTAATAGTGCAATTGGTGCCTCCTGTGATTCATTTATGTGCAGGTCAATTGGGTAATGTCAATTTAATGGTTACCGGAGGAACACCCCCTTATAGTTACCAGGTTGATGATACTACAAATCTTACAGCGGGAACATATTATTATACCATAACAGATAATGGCGGCTGTTCTGCTTCGGCAAATGCCACTTTAGAGGTAGTTGAAACAGCTCCGGTTTCGTCACAACTTGAAGCAGATGGTTCATTGTCATTATGTACAGGACAACAAGTAATTCTTACGTATCCCGATTCAGCATTCAGCGCCTTGCAGTTTAACGGACTTGATCAATATGTTGAAGGACACGATAATAAATTACCATTGTCTGATGATGAAAGAACGGTGGAAGCATGGATAAAGCCTGCAGTTGGAAACCAGGATGCAAGTATTTTTAATTGGGGTTCATTAAATAACAATGATGATGCGGGAAGATTTGGTCTTTCATTGCAAGAAGGCAAAGTTGCTTTCACTGGTGATTTTTATAATGTTCAGGGAACAACTGATTTGCCCGTAGGTGTATGGTCCCATGTGGCTGTTACATTCGATGGAACTTATTTACATGTTTACTTAAATGGTGTTGAAGAAGGTTATTATTATGCCTGGTCGTCCATATTTACTACCAGCAATGGTTTCAGAATTGGTATGGGAACACCGGATTCTAATTACCAGCCTTTTAGCGGAACTATTGATGAAATAAGAGTTTGGGATTATGCATTAAGTGCATCTGAATTATCCGTGCATAAAAATTATTCTGTTGATCCCGGAAGCAATGGAATTGTATGTTATTATAAGTTGAATGAAGGTTCGGGTGATACAACTATAAACTCATCAACTTATGTACCCATTACATTTTTCAGCAATTCAACAGGTGTGGGTAACTTGTATATTGCTCCAACATGGGTTGCATCAACAGCACCGCTTGACGATGATCTTGGTTATTTATGGTCTGATGCAAGCACATCAAGATCATTGACCGCAACAACTCCTGCCACCTATACGGTAACAGTTACCAACCAGTTTGGATGCAGCACATCTGCATCAAAGGTTGTTTCAGCAGGTTCGTGCATCTTGCCATATTATGATCCACCGGATAGCGGAAAAGTAAGTGATGTATTAGGTTCTGAATTAACACAACTGTATCAAAACCCTGATTCCATATCCGATTCGACTAACAATAAGATATTCTTACTGGGTAATGGATATGTAGTAATTGAAGCGATAAGCCAGATAGGTCAGCACGACTCGCTGTTTGCATTGCTCCACTCGGTTAACTATGGTATGACTGACACAATAAATAATGGTGATACTACTCAGATTATTACCGGTAATTATCCTATTGCCAATCTTAAAAAGCTTGATAGTCTGCCTTCTTTGATAGATTATGTGCGCCCGTATTTTCCACCCGTTTCCAATACGGGGTTAGTATATAGTAAAGGTGATGTTTCCATGCGGGCCGACTCTGCACGCTTAGCATTTAATGTTGATGGGGCTGGAGTGAAGGTTGGCATTATCTCCGACAGCTATAATAAGATAATTGGTAATCCTGCTGCAACAGATACTGCAAATGGTGATTTGCCGAAAAATGTAGAAGTCCTTTACGATTACCCTTATGGTGTAAGAACTGATGAAGGACGGGCCATGATGCAAATTGTGCATGATGTGGCTCCGAAAGCCTCGCTTGCCTTCCGCACAGGATTTGTGAGTGCAGGTGATTTTGCAGAAGGAATTAAAGCGCTTGCTGCGGATACCTGTGATGTTATTGTGGATGATGTTACTTATATAACTGAGCCTTTTTTCCAGGATGGTGTTGTTTCAAAAGCTGTGGATGAAGTCAAGAGTGGAGGAGTGGCATATTTTTCAGCCGCGGGTAATTTCGGAGTAAAATCTTATGAAGCCACATTTGCTCCCGTTGCGGCTCCTTCAGGTATAAATGGTATGGCACATGATTTTGGCGGTGGCGATATTTTTCAAAACATCTCTTTGCCTCCGGGCACTTACACAATTGTATTACAGTGGGATGATTCGATTTACTCATTGGGACAGGCACCCGGTGCTAAAAACGATTTCGATATTTATTTGATTAATGATGATAGCACTGCCCTATTCGGTTTTAACAGGAATAACCATTGGGGCGATCCTTTCGAAGTATTGCCATTTACGGTTACTGGACCTGCTACTGCAAATACCAATATCATGATCGTTAGAACTTTTGGTAATGATGTTATCAAATTAAAGTATGTTATTTTCCGTGGCGAAGGTATTATCAACGAACATAATAATGCAAATCCGTCAACAATTGTAGGACAGGCAAATGCAGCAGGAGCAATGGCTATAGGCGCAGTGCTTTATACCAATACGCCTGCTTACGATGTTGATCCTCCTACAATAGCTTCGTTCTCATCACGTGGAGGAGCAGCAGTTAAAGGAGTGGTTCGCGAAAAGCCAGACTTTACTGCACCTAACGGAGTAAATACTTCCGTATATCTTGGAGGTGTGAATATTGATGCAGATCCGTTCCCTAATTTCTTTGGAACATCATGTGCAGCACCTCATGCGGCTGGTGTTGCTGCATTGCTTATTAATGCAAAAAAGAAATTCTCTAACCTGGTACTTAGCCCTGATTCATTAAAGGAAATTTTAAAAATCTCCGCCATTGATATGAACGATCCTGGTTTCGATTATGTATCGGGTAACGGATTTATACAGTGTGATGCTGCATTAAAAACATTTGCAAATCCAACTGCAATTCTTACAGATTTAATTCAGGATGATACTACAATCACTCCGGGTACCCAACAAATTACAGCAGTCATAAAAGGATCGTACTTGTTACCAACTTCTGTAGTTAAGTTAGACGGGGTTACAATCCCATCCAGCTACATTGATGCAAACAATATTGCTATAACAGCTCCACCGTTTACAGGCAATCCTCCTGTATTTGTTTACAACCCTCCTATCACTAACAGCGGTCTTGATGGTGGTAATTCAGACAGCTTGTATTTCTTTAACGGATACAAGAAAACAATTACCGTTACTGCAAATAATGCTTCGAAAAAGTATGGTGAGAAACTTCCTTCATTCACATCAGCAATTTTAGTTGATGGAGTTCCATTGGCCTCAACTATTTATTCATTGCATGATGTAGGTTTGGATAGCATTGTTTATCAATCATCGGCAAACAATTTAAGCAATACCGGTAATTATTACATAAGACCTTCAACACATTATGCCAGCACTGCTGATTCAATAAATTTTGCGGTTAGTAACATTTATGTTTTTGTTGATGGCGTGCTTTCCATAACAAAAATGCCTCTCGTAATTACTGCGCGTGATACAACAGTTACTTATGGTGACAAAATTGATGGACTTGCAATAGGTTTTGATTATGATTATGATCATGCAAATATTGCATCAAGTGATGAAGCAGCCTTCCTTGCAATACTTAAAGCTGATCACCAGGCGAACCTTACTGATGCAGTTGCAATGGTGGATGATCAGTCTTTAGTCAATCAAAGAGGTTTAGTAAATTCAGATATTGCTAACCTTACATTTATGGTAAGTCAGCGGGGCCTTGTAAACCAGCGAGGTTTAGTAAATCAAAAAGGATTGGTAAATAGTGTGCCTGTTTATGATACCACTAAAATTGTTGACATCGCATTGTCATCTATTTTCGATTACCAGGTTGACTCTTTGCATGCTTCTCTTGCAAGTGGCTATCCTACTGCTAATCAAAAAGGATTGGTTAATCAAAAAGGATTGGTCAACGGAACGGCAACTGTAAATCAGAAGGGTTTGGTAAATGGTTCACCTGTTGTGAACAGCACTACCACCGGTGATACCAGCAAAGCTGAGATTGTTGTAATTGTTGATCAGGATGATGCTACTGCACCTGCTAATGATACATTGTATCAGTTCTATGCCATCAATATGATTACCGGAATTACATCAGGAACACATTTCATTGTTCCCGGTGCATTGTTCACAAATAATTTTGAGATTACTTATGAGTTGGGTTCACTTATTATTTTGCCTGATACACTTTTTGTAAAAGCTAAAAATAAAAATCCATCGTGCAACAGTTTGCCCGCATTCACTTCAACAATTACCGGTTATAATTATGCGGATTCAATTGCCGGTATTGATTCATCAGGTCCAACCTATATTGTAAAGGATAATGCAAATAATGTAATAACAGGGATACCGTCCGGAGGCGTTTATCAAATTGTTCCTGATAGCTTGTTGCTCTTTCAACCGCCAAATTATATTGTTCATTATATAAACGGAGTTTTAACTGAACCTTCGAAGTTATTACTGAATGCTGTACCTGCTCAGCCATTGTGTAATGGTGAGAAAGGTAGTGTGTTGCGCACAGCATCCGGTGGAACCGCACCTTATATTTATAGCGGAGCAAATACAACTAATCTTTCAGCAGGCACTTATACCTATACGGTAACAGATGGTAATGGTTGCACAGCAACTGCATCATCGGTTATAAATGCAGCACCAACAAAATTGAAATTGACTGCAACCCCTGTTCAACCTTTATGTAATGGGCAAACGGGCAGCATTAACCTTAGTGCAACGGGTGGAGTAGGGGGATATATTTTCAGTGGAGGTAGTACAACCAACCTTGCAGGTGGAACATATACCTATACGGTAACAGATGCTAACGGTTGCACTGCAACCAAGTCAGCCACCATAAATGTGCCCAGTATGATAACAGTAAATATATCAGTAACACCGGCAAGTTGTATTGGAAATACAGGAACAGCAACGGCTTCGGCATCGGGTGGTAAACCCGGTTACACTTATCTGTGGACAGGAGGAAGTACTACAGCAACTATTACCGGTCTTGCAGCCGGAACCTATACGGTAACAGTTAATGATATAAATAATTGTACACGCACTGCAACTAAAGCTGTGACCATATCCGGTACGAAACCGCCTGTTCCCGGTGCCATCACAGGTCCGATCCTTGTCTGTAAAAACCAGGCGGGAATTACTTACAGCATAACACCTGTGGCCGGTGCATTGTATTATACATGGACTTTGCCAACAGGAGCAACAGGTTCATCTTCTACAACTTCTATCGTTGTTGCTTTTGGCAATGCATTTAATGGTGGATTTATTCGTGTGAAAGCAAGTAATAATTGTGGAACAAGTGCAAATTCCTCATTAAGTATTCAAAAGCTTTCAACAAAGCCCGCAACACCGGGTATTATTTCAGGCTCTGCATCCATGTGCGGACCTACAACAAAAACTTATAGCATTGTTGGCGTTTCAAATACAACAAATTATAACTGGATTGTTACAGGAACGGGATTATCAATACTAAATGGCCAGGGTACAACTTCAATTACAGTTAATGTAGCATCAGGTTTCAACACTGGAGTGATAAAAGTACGTGCTGAAAACTGCGCAGGTAACAGTGCTTATAGTGTAAAAAATGTTTCTGCTGCACCACCACAACCCGGAAATATTACAGGACTTGATAACGTATGCAGCACAGCAACTGTACCATATTCTATTGCCCCTGTGGCTGGTGCTATATCTTATACATGGACAGTTAATGGTGGGACAACTTTTAATGGTCCAAGTAATGGAACCAATGTGCTCTTGAAGTATTCAACTGCATGGAGTTCTTACTCACAGCTTTATGTAAAAGCCAACAGCGCTTGTGCATCATCGGCTAATGCATTTTTGTTTGTTTCAATTGATCATAAGTGCCGTATGGGCGATGATAATGTCAGTACCATTGCAGACATAAGCGCTTATCCAAATCCAACTACAGGTAAACTCAATATTTCATTTGATGCTGCCGGTAAAGAAAAGTATTCATTCAAAGTTGTGGACATTATTGGCAATGCTGTTCTCACACAAAACTATATCTCAATTGAGGGAAGCAATGTCAGTGAGCTTGATCTTACTGGGACTGCCAAAGGATTATACTTTTTAAGAATTGAAAAAGAAAATGCAGAACCAAAGGTGATGCGGATTGAAGTGCAGTAGGATTTGAGGTTTTAAGTTTATTGTCAGGTATAAAATCTTATAGCGCACTTTATGCTACGTAAGTTACGCTACATAAAAGACGCTACGCAAGTTGTGCTAATTCTTAAAAAGAAAGTAATCCATAAAAAAGCCTGGGACAAAAATGTTCCCAGGCTTTTTTACTTAACCAGGTCTTATGCAGTTGCGGCTTCTTTGGGATGCATCATTTGCATTACGTCATCAATATTTACACCTAACCCTTTGGCTATACCTTCGCCTAATTGCGCATCAGCTCTGAACCAATGACAAAGCTGGCGGTTAATAATGAGGCTGCGTTTCGGACCTGAAATTCCACTCATGGCTCCAACAATATTGCTTATGGTATTGGCTTTTTCCTGGTCATTCATCACTTCGCGAAACAATACGCCCGGTTGTGTGAAGTGATCGTTTTCACCATCACCATTGCGGTCAAACCAAT
>JBDTRM010000182.1:0-17399 GCA_039931675.1 Bacteroidia bacterium
AGGAAGTGCTAAATTAAAATATAAAGATGAGAAAGATAATTTCATTGTTGTTGATATTGATTACTACCGTTTGCTTTACTTATGCGATAGCCCCAACCACAGGGCTTATCAGCCGCGACAGCATGCGCACCAAATGGGCTAATGGTAAAAAATTCCTGATGCATAAAGTGCAAAAAGGTGAAACTTTTTACAGCATTGCACGCGATTATAAAGTGGATGTGAAAGAATTGATGAATGCAAACAAAGGCGTTACATCACTTAAGGCAAATCAGATTATTCAGGTTCCTGTTTCAGAAAACTTTGTTGCTTCCGCAAAACAGGCTGAGGAAACAGTTAAGCCAACAAGTGAACAACCGGTAGAGAAATCTCCTCCGGCAATGGAAAAACCTATAACAAAAACTGAAAGCAAGAATATTTATCACACAGTAAAAAAAGGTGAAACATTATCTGAAATTGCGAAAAAATATAATGTTCCGGTTAAAACAATTTCCGATTGGAACGACCTTAAAAAAAATCAAATTAGGATTGGAGAGAAGTTGATAGTAAAAAAGGAAAATACAACGGGTGCAATTGCGGAGCCTAAAACAACAGATAAAACAAGTCAAAATACTGTTGCTGAACATGCATCAAATTCGGGAACCGATGTAATGCATACAGTTAAGAAAGGTGAAACATTATATGGCATCTCAAAATTGTATGGAGCCAATTCAAAAGATGTTATTGAATGGAATGAAATAAAAAACAATAACGTAAAGATTGGTCAGCAATTGATTGTAAAAAAGGGAAGTGAAAATGCTCTGCCAAAAGAAATTGTGCGAGCAAAATCTGCTGACGAATCCACAATGGATGCGCCTAAAACGGCTGAGGTAGAAAAGAAGGTGACTGATGTAAAAGAAGCTTCTGAATCAAATGCGGACTTATCAAAAAACGAGAAAAGTGAAAAGCCAGTTGAAGAAACTCCTCCATCAGTTAATACCGAAATAATTGATAAAACTCCTTCAGGAAAAAACATAAAACAGTCCATTGAAACTGGAGAAGCAGCATGGGTAAACGATGGCGATTTAAATCCGAATAAATATTTTGCATTACATCGCACCGCACCAATAGGCACTATAATGAAAGTTACTAATCGGATGAACGGTAAATATGTTTTTGTAAAGGTGATTGGCAAGCTCCCGGGAACGGGTGATAATGAAAAACTGATTATCAAACTTTCAAAAGCCGCTGCGGATAGGTTAGGAGTTATTGACCCAACTTTTCAATGCGAATTAAATTATGCTTTTGCTTCGGAGTAGAGGTAGGGAATTAGGAAATATGGAAATATGGGAATACGGAAATAAGTAAAAATGTAAGTGAGTTTTATTCGCTCAAACTTCAAACTTTTCTTTCACCACTTTAAGAAATTCTTCAAAAACATTTTCATTGCTTGCAATAAAATCATCTCCGAAAAGAAAATTAGTTCCTCCTTTAAAATCTGAAATTTTTCCACCTGCATTTTTTACAATGATAACACCAGCCGCAACATCCCAGGGTTTTAATCCGTATTCATAAAATGCTTCGAAGCGTCCGCAGGCAACGTAAGCGATATCTGCTGCTGCTGAACCTAACCTGCGTAATCCGTGGGTGTTATGCATCATATATTCAAACACATCCATGTAAGCACTTTTGCGTTCAAACTTTGTGTAGGGAAACCCTGTCGCAATAAGTGATTTTGACAAGGCATCAGCTTGCGAAACTTTTATTTCGTTTCCATTTAAATAAGATGCTCCACCTTTGTAAGCGTAAAAGCATTCATCAAGATTAATCTCATAAATAACCCCAATCACAATTTCACTTTCTTCCATCAATGCAATGCTTACGCAGAAGCAGGGGAGACCATGAACGAAATTTGTAGTGCCATCTAATGGGTCAATAATCCATTGCAATTTTTTGTCTTCCCGTTTTTCAGTTCCTTCTTCAGCAATAAAACCTGCTTCGGGTAATATTTTTTTCAGAGATGAAATGATTAAATCTTCCGCAGTTTTGTCAACGTAACTCACTAAGTCATTCACACCTTTGTACTCAATAGCATTCTGGTTAAACCAAGCACGCTCATTGCGAATAAACGCTCCGGTTTTTTTTGCCACTTCACAAGTGTATTCACAAAGTTGTTTGTAATTCATTTATAGTTTTCTGTTTACAGTTTAGGTTAGTCGTCATTGCGAGGAGCGAAGCAATCTTTTATTGCTAACCCGTTTTTTGTTCTATTGATTATTATATTCAATTTTTAATTCTCAATTTTTGATTCCTTACGGAAATACTTCAAATAAATAATTCCAAGCACACCAACAATTACTAATGATAAGGAAATAAATTCTGCCTGTGTTGCTTTGAAGAATCCAAAGTTTAGAATATTGTTTACTCGAATATGTTCTACAGTGAAGCGTTCAATTCCGTTTAAGATTAGATAAACACAGGAGAAGACTCCTGCCGTTGAAAATCTTTTGCGAATGCTCCATAAAAAGAAAAACAACAGAATGCATGCAACAGCTTCGTACAATGGAGTAGGGAAGACCTGTGGAATTAATTCGAAACAATGTTTGCCAACGCAACCTGGGATTGGAACTCCTTCGCCAACTACATTGTGGGGATAGCTGTAACTCCAAATCCAATCGGGTGCCCAGTTTAACCAGGACGGTTTGGATGCTGTATTTATAATTCCCCAGTCACCATCACCACTTAACTGGCAGCCTAAACGTCCGACACCATAAGAAAGCATCATGCAACATGCAGAGGCATCACACATAATTAAATTTGGAATTCCTTTTTTTGAAGTATAACGCAATACTGCAATTCCTGCACAAATCAATCCTCCATAAAAAGTTAAACCACTAAATGAAAAAATTGCATCCCACGGGTCGCGATAAAAATCATCTAAGTTTTCAAGATTATGAAAAACCTTTGCTCCAAGTATTCCAACCAATGCGGCAATCATGGTAATGTTACCCAACAATTGATAAGGATGCACAACTTCTTCCTGCATCAAAGGTTCCGGTAGCGATTGCTTTTTACTTTCGTAATAGCGATAATAAATTGCAACAGCAGCTAATGCAATTCCGGCAATCCAGTTTCCTTGCATACTGAGCATAAGTGTTTGTGGATTTTCGACAAAGGCTGAATAATTAAGTGCTGCATAAATTATTTTAAATCCGAAAATGAAACCGAATAATCCTGCTGATACATAATCAAAGAATGAAGCAGGTTTCCCTTTTAAATATTTTACATTGATTGGCTTTAATAAACCTTGCTGTTCTTTTCTGCGCAACTCTCTTGATACAGTATATGCTCCACATAGAAAAGAAAGTGCGAGCATTAATCCGAAAGTTTGTATAGGAAGTGGGATTGAAAATCCGAAGAGATCTTGTAGTAAGGAACTTAATGTTGGATACACTATTTATGTTTGTTTTCAGATGTCAGAAATCTCGAAGAGTGTCAGGCATCTTTTTTGTTAGAAGCGCTTTTATAGTTGGAGACTTTCTGCAACCATGTGTCTGACACCCTTTGAGGTGTCTGACACAAACCCAATTTCCATCTCACCATATTCATCAACTGATTCCATTGTACATGGAACAATTTGATTTCTTAACACCTTGTCTATAGGTGCTTTTACTTTGATATAATTTTCAGTGAAGCCATGCATGAATCCATTTTTATTATCTGCTTCAAATAACACGTTGTAAGTTTTGCCAATTTGTTGATTATAGAAATGTCTCAGTTTTTTTTCAGATAAAATGTGGAGCATTTTGCTGCGCTTTTTTCTTTCAACAATCGGCACTACATCTTTCATTGTCGCAGCCAATGTATTATCACGTTCACTATAAGTAAAGACGTGCAGGTATGAAATGTCTAACTGATTTAAATAATTATATGTGGTCAGAAAGTCTTCTTCAGTCTCACCGGGAAAGCCAACAATCACATCAACTCCAATACAGCAATGCGGCATTTTATTTTTGATGTATGCAACTCGCTCTGAATACAAATTGGTGAGGTAACGCCTACGCATCAGTTTCAACAATTTATCACTTCCGCTCTGCAATGGAATATGAAAATGAGGTACAAACTTTTTTGATGCAGCAACCAAATCAATAATTTCTTCGCTTAATAAATTCGGTTCGATAGATGAAATACGAATACGCTGCAAACCTTTTAAATTATCAAGAGCTTTTGCTAAATCGTAAAAAGTGTTTTCATGTTTACCACTTTCAACATCCATGATTCCAAAGTCGCCAAGATTAACTCCTGTTAAAATAATCTCTTTTGCACCGCCCGCAACTGCTTGCTTAGCGCGATGTACAGCATTTTCAATTGAATCACTTCTGCTGCTTCCTCTTGCTAAAGGTATTGTGCAAAATGCACAGGAATAATCGCAACCATCCTGAACTTTTAAAAACACACGCGTACGTTCATGCTCACTTTGTGCATCCACAAAATTCTTTACATCACTTATCTCGCATGCTTTAACGATTGCCTTTTCTTTCTTCCTCAAATCATCAATATAATTAGTGATGTTGAATTTTTCATTTGCACCAAGCACTAAATCTACACCTGGTATTTCAGCAATTTCTGTTGGTTTTAATTGTGCATAACAACCAACAATTGCAACAAATGCTTGCGGTGATTTTAGCAGTGCTTTGGTAACGATTTTGCGACATTCTTTATCGGCATTTTCTGTTACCGAACATGTGTTGATTACATAAACATCGCTCTCATCTTCAAAATTAACCTTTACAAATCCACTGTCGCGAAACTGGCGACCAATAACAGATGTTTCGGTAAAATTGAGCTTACAACCAAGCGTATGAAAGGCAACACGATTTTTCATTTCGGGCGCGAAGGTAATGGAATATGGGAAATTGGAAATTTGGAAATTTGTTGCGTTATAGATTTAAAATAAACTTTAAACTTGCGCCAAAAGTTTATTATGAATAGCAAACAAATATTTTTAAGTCCGCGTAATTATATTTTACAAAAAGCCAGGAGCCTGCCTATTATTGAATGTTTAATTGAAACGGAATGGAAAGAAATGGGAATTACTAACGTGTTAATTGTCCGTCAGGAACCGGGAGGCAAATACACAATTGGCTATTTTTGTGTTGATGTTTTTTGCCTTGGGATTAAAAATGTTTTTTGCAATTGCCATATTGATGAGGAGGGGCGCGACAAGTTGAGAAAATCCTTTGAATCGGGCGCATTGAATGTTTCTCCTTCATTTGCGCATAACCTGATTTATGGTGCTGTTGATTACGCTGCTGAATTGGGCTTTTCTCCTCACAAGGATTTTCCTTTTGCAGAAAATGTGTTGGATGAAACTTTAATTGATGATGGAATTGATGAAATTGAATTTGGAAAGAACGGGGAACCGTTATATTTTGAAGGACCAAATGACAACACAAAGCAGATAATCGCACATTTAGATAAGTTTGTAGGAGAGGGTAATTATAAATTTGTTGCTAAGGCTGATAGTTTTTGAGTTAAAGCTTGAGAGGAAAAATTAATCGTTTTTAAATTATACTAATTCAAAAACGATTAATTTTTATCACCGCTTCTTCAACTACAGCTACCACTATCACTACCACTACCGCTTATTTACTTTTAGCAGTAACCTTACGCCAGTCAACTAAGATAAGATGTTTGTCTCTTTTTGCAGTCGCAATTAACTCAGGTGTAAATCCTGATTTCGAAAAGAGAATAAAATGCTCTTCCCTGTTTTTATTGAACCATTCCACGGTTATTGCTTTCTGCTTCAGATCATTTAAAATGCGTGTATCAATTGGCTGATTGCTCCATTTACATTCACCGAACATGATTTTCTTTTCACTTTCATTTATTGCAACCACGTCAATTTCCACTTGCTTTTCCCAATAACTGCCTACCTTTTGAATACCGAAAGGCGAAACATTATAAACCCATTGACGACACACTTCTTCAAATATAAACGACATGTACATATTCAAATCAGTTTGTATTTTATGCATCAGCAATTGAGTGTTCCCCATCTCAAGATCGCCTTGGTATGGAAACACATATCGAAACCAAAAACGGAAAAAGAAATCTTTGATGATGTATAAACCCTTGCGGCTTTTTGATGGATTTTTTTCTGTAACAGGCGCAATGCGCTCTACAATATCTAATTCACGCAGCTTATCTAAGTGTGATGTTAAATTGTTATTGGGTATTCCTAAAGCCGTTGCTATATCTCCGATTTTATGATTACCGGCTGCTATAACGCGCAGCAAACTGAAGTACGTAGAAGTTTCATTTAACTCATCGTTTAAAATATAGCGCGGTTCACTAAACAACATTTTATTGCGGTCAAGCACATGTTCCTTGATATTTTGCAATAATGATTTTGAAGGATTCATTTCGAGCAGGTAACGTGGTATGCCTCCGCACAAACCATAAAACTCAAGTTTTTCTAACGGATTCTTTTCCTTCAAAAAGGGATGAATATGTTCAAACCGGAACGGATGTATATGCAATTGCGCAGTACGCCTGCCGTATAACGGGGCGTTATAACCCAAAGCATGCTTATACATCATGCTGATGAGCGAGCCGCAAATAATGAGCATCACATTTTTCTGATGTAACTGATTATCCCAATAACGTTGCAGCATGCTTGCAAAAGCAGCATTGCTTCCCGCTAAGTATTGAAACTCATCAAGTACTATAACCAACTTTTTGCCTTTGCGTTTCGTGAGCAGTTGCTCAATATAATTAAACAACTGATCCCAGTGATTGATGCGAAGCGATTGTAGCAGTTTATCTCCGCTAAAGGCAACCAATTGTTCCTGGAGTTTTAAAATCTGTTGTTGTTCAATCTGCTTATCAGCTAAGTAATAAACAGCTTCCTTGCCTTCTAAGAATTTTCGGATAAGTGTTGTTTTTCCGGTTCGCCTGCGACCATAAACTACAACAAAGGAACCGCCCTTGCGGCTGTATTCTGATTGCAGTGATGCTAACTCTGCTGTTCTGTTTATAAATTCCATTTGACAAATATAATCGTTTTTTAATTATACTAATCAAAAAACGATTAATTTAATTTTTTAAAATTAAAACAAATAGTATGGGAGATTTCGATTAGGGCAGTTCTAAAAATTCACCTTTCGGACCTCTCTACCTTTGGAGAGATAAGACTGAGGTTTCTAAAAAATGAATTTTTAGAACTGCCCATTATTAATTGCGAAATCGTATCAATTTGTTTAATGAAAAAGTAATCGTACATCCACAACCAATAATAAGAAATGATTAATTATGATATTATATCAACAGTTCCCAAAAGCCACGTTATTTGAGCTTTTCAAGGAATTGAACGCTTAACAATTCTTTAACAGCACTTAACTTTTCATTCAGATTTTATTCATTGCTATTGTGTTAAAATTGCACCTCTTTTAATAGAGGTTAATTATTATTTTATCAAAATTATTTTTGTACTTCATCAAATCACCAAAAGAGATATGTTAGACATAAAAGAGATTAACGAAAAAATTCAACGCGAAAGTGCCTTTGTAGATTTACTCAGTCTCGAAATCGGAAAAAAAATTATCGGACAAAAATATATGGTAGAGCGCCTGCTTATCGGTTTGCTCAGCAATGGCCACATATTGTTAGAAGGTGTGCCCGGTCTTGCAAAAACGCTGGCTATTAAATCGCTTGCATCGGCAATAGATGCAAAGTTCAGCCGGCTTCAATTTACACCTGATTTGCTACCTGCCGATTTAGTGGGTACGATGATTTACAATCAGAAGAAGGAGGAATTTATTGTTCGTAAAGGGCCTTTGTTTGCCAACTTCGTTTTAGCAGATGAAATAAACCGTGCTCCCGCAAAGGTGCAAAGTGCGCTGCTGGAAGCGATGCAGGAAAAGCAAGTTACTATTGGTGATAACACATTCAAACTTGATGAACCATTTTTAGTTCTCGCTACGCAAAATCCTTTAGAGCAGGAAGGAACTTATCCTTTACCAGAAGCACAGCTCGACCGTTTTATGCTAAAGGTGGTGATCGGTTATCCATCAAAAGACGAAGAGCGAATGATCATTCGTCAAAATCTTTCAAACGAAGATTTAAAAATAAATTCAGTTGTAAGTCCAAAGCAGATAGTTGATGCACGCAGCGCGGTGCGCGAAGTGTATATGGATGAAAAAATTGAAAAGTATATTCTTGATATTGTATTTGCAACACGATTTCCCAAAGAGCATAAGTTAGATAAACTTGCTATGCTGATTAATTACGGAGGCTCACCCCGTGCAAGTATTAACCTTGCTTTAGCAGCAAAAGCATTTGCATTTATTAAGCGTAGAGGCTATGTTATTCCCGAAGATGTGCGTGCAATTTCGCATGATGTTTTACGCCACCGGATTGGATTAACGTATGAAGCCGAAGCAGAGAACATAACTGCTGAGCAGGTTATTAATGAGGTTTTGAATGTTGTTGAAGTTCCTTAAAAGAGTGAAGGTGAAAGTGAAAGTGAAGGTGGGAGTTGCTGTTACACAATGTTGATTATATATATAAATCAGAAAATTAATTTAAATTAATTTAGAATGGATAATCTTGATAAGGTAAAATTCTATCAAATGTCATTGGAATTGTGGGATGAGTTTTGGAATGATTCGGAAAGTATGATGAACTATATCAGAGGAAGGGAAATTGTAAAACAACTTACTCGCTCTGTAGGTTCTATCTCTGCAAATATTGAAGAAGGATATGGCAGGGGAAAAAAAAAATATCCTCATTTTTTGAAAATTGCAAGAGGCTCTGCAAGAGAGACCAGAGGTTGGTATATCAAGTCAAAGTTTTTATTGAAAAAAGAAGTTATTGATTTGAGAGTTGCAAAGTTAAATTCAATAAGTGCAATGATTACAAAGTCAATTGAAACTTTAGAAAATAAGTTGAAATAACAATGCCCTTTCACCTTCACTTTCACTTTCACCACGAAGTATGGAAACCACTGAATTAATAAAAAAAGTTCGCAAGATTGAGATTAAGACCCGGGGACTCTCGAATCAAATCTTTTCTGGAGAGTATCACTCTGCCTTTAAAGGGCGTGGTATGGCTTTCAGCGAGGTGCGGGAATATATTCCGGGGGATGATATACGTACCATTGACTGGAATGTAACAGCACGGTTGAATCATCCTTATGTAAAGGTGTTTGAAGAAGAACGCGAGTTAACAGTTGTGTTATTGGTGGATGTTAGTTCAAGTGGTGAGTTTGGTACAAAGACACAATTCAAAAAAGATATGATTACAGAATTGTGCGCGGTTTTATCTTTTAGTGCGATTCAGAATAATGATAAAATAGGAATAATATTTTTCAGTGATCAGATTGAAAAGTTTATTCCACCTAAAAAAGGGAAGTCACACATACTCAGAATTATTCGTGAGTTGATTGATTTTAAACCGGAGCATCGGAAAACTGATCTTGCACAGGCGTTAAGATATTTTACTAACGTGATAAAGAAACGCAGCATTGCATTTTTAATTTCCGATTTTATGGACAGCAATTATAACGGCAAGAAAAAAGTTTTTGAAGATGCTTTGAAGATCGCAGGCAAGAAACATGACATGGTAGCTTTAAGGATTTATGATGAGCGCGAAAATTATTTGCCTGATCTTGGATTAATAAATATTGTTGATGCCGAAACAGGTGATAACAGATGGATTGATTCAGGTAATCACTTAGTAAGAAAAGAATATGAGATAGCCGCACGGAATCGTGAACGCGATTTGAATGATGTGTTTCTCAGAAGTGGTGTGGATTGCACCAACATCAGAACAGATCAAAGTTATATACAGCCGTTGATGAAATTATTTAAGAAGAGAGAGAAGAGATGAATTGGGAAATACGGGAATTAGGAAATAGGGTAATTCGTCATTGCGAGGAACGAAGCAATCTGTAAATGTTTAGAAGAAATTGGGAATTTGTGCAATTAACCCATGAAGTAATTATCATTTTAAAATGAGTTTGATTAAAAAATATTTTTCCCTTTTGTTGATGTGTTTCTTTTTCACATCAAAAATTACTGTTGCACAAAATGTGACTGTAAAAGCAAGTATTGATACCAATGCAATTTTAATTGGTCAGCAGTTTCATTTAAACTTAGATATTGCCTATCGGAAAAACACAAATATTTCCTGGCCCGTTGTTCCCGATTCAATAGAAAAATTACAAATTGTTCAACGTGGAAAAATTGACACCATAAATAACACAGACTTTTTGCAACTCAGGCAAAGTCTTGTGGTAACAGGATTTGATAGTGGTGTTTACACCATTCCCGCATTTCAATTCAGCTATCGAAATCAAAACGATACCACTAATTATTTTGCAGCGACCAATCCATTATCAATTGCAATTAATACAGTGCCAGTTGATACCACCAAAGCAATTAAAGACATTAAAGGCCCAATAAATGTTCCATACACATTTGCAGATTTTATTCCTTACATCATCGGAGTATTATTGCTTGGTCTGTTGATTTATGGTATCATTTATTTTATTAGAAAAAGCAGACTGAAAACGGTTGTACCCGAAAAATATATTCCGAAAAGACCTGCCCATGAAATTGCTTTGGAAGAGTTGATTAAACTGCGGGAGGAAAAATTATGGCAACAGGGTAATGTGAAAGAATACTATACACGTCTTACAGAAATCGTAAGAACCTATATTGAAAGACGTTACAAAATAAATGCATTGGAGTTTACAACAGATGAGTTGATAAATTCAATTGCAATGAGAAAATTAGATGCAGATAATTATTCAAAACTTCAATATGTTTTGGAGTTGGCAGATATGGTAAAGTTTGCCAAAGCAACACCTGTTGCATCGGAACACGAGTTAAGCATGAGTAATAGTTTTGAATTTGTAAACGCAAGCAAACCGGTTGCGCAGCCAGCAGCAGTAAAGGAGGTTGTACAGTCATGATGCAGGGAGTAACATTTGCTTTTCCGCAATTTTTTTGGATGATGCTAATCAATCCTGCTGTGATTGCATATTATATTTATGTTGGACGAAAGCGCAGAAACCGTGTTACGTTTTCATCAACAGATGCATTCAAAAATTACAAGCCAACATTTCGTCAACGACTTGCATGGTTTCCATTAGTATTCAGAGTGCTTTGTATTGCTGCAATTATTGTTGCACTGGCACGACCGCAATCTTCAAGCAAAGGACAGGATATAAGAACAGAAGGTATATCAATTGTGTTAGCAATGGATGTTTCGGGAAGTATGCTTGCAGAGGATTTCAAACCTAATCGCATTGAAGCTGCAAAAAAGGTAGCGATGGATTTTATTGATGGAAGACCAAACGATCAGCTAGGTTTAGTAATTTTTAGTGGAGAGAGTTTTACATTATGTCCTATCACAACTGATCATGCTGTTTTAAAAAATCAATTAACGCGCGCTAATAATGAAATGCTTCAGGATGGAACTGCAATAGGAGAAGGATTGGCAACAGCAATTTCGCGGGTAAAAGATGCCAAGACAAAAAGCAAGGTTGTGATTTTATTGACTGATGGTGTGAATAATGCTGGTTCGATTGCACCGCTTACCGCAGGAGAAATTGCAAAGACTTTCGGCATTCGCGTTTATACAATTGGAGTTGGTAAAAATGGTTTTGCGCCATATCCGATGAAAACACCTTTCGGTATTCAATACCAGGATATGGAAGTACAAATTGATGAATCATTGCTTAAAGAAATTTCGAATGGTACTGATGGAAAATATTTTCGGGCAACAGGCAATACAAAGTTGAAAGAAATTTATGCTGAGATTGATAAATTGGAAAAAACAAAAATTGAAGTAACAGAGTTTCGCAGATACAGCGAAGAATATTGGATGTGGGCTGCTTTCGCAGGATTATTCTTTGTATTGGAGCTGGCATTGCGTTATACATTATTAAGATCGCTTCCATAAAAAAGTTGGATTTATAAAAATCGTAAAACATAAACAGATTGCTTCGTTCCTCGCAATGACGAATACAAATCGTAAATCAAAAATTGTAAATCGTAAATCAAAAAATTGAAAGAATTCAGATTAGCTTATGAACAATACTTATACCTGTACGCATTAGTGCCGGTATTTATCATCATCTTTTTATTGATGGTGAGATGGAAGAAGTCTGCATTAAAAAAGTTTGGTGACTGGAATATTATTGCTCCGTTATTTGCAAATCGTTCTACAGCAAAGCCAACTATAAAATTTGTTTTATTGATGGTTGCATTGTGTTTTTTAATTCTTGCAATTTGTGGACCGCAGTTGGGTTCAAAATTAACGGAAGTAAAACGAAAAGGTGTTGATATTGTAATTTGTCTTGATGTGTCAAATAGCATGAATGCTGAAGATATCAAACCAAGCAGGTTAGAAAGATCAAAGCAGGCGATATCAAAGTTGATTGATAATTTACAAGGAGACAGAATAGGTTTAATAGTATTTGCAGGTGAGGCATACACGCAGTTACCAATCACTACTGATTATGGTGCGGCAAAATTATTTCTAAATTCGATTAATACAGATATGGTTCCAACGCAAGGAACTGCAATCGGTACGGCAATAGATTTGGCAACGGAGTCTTTTGGCGATTCTATCAAGCAACATAACTCTGCAATTATTGTAATTACTGATGGTGAGAATCACGAAGACGATGCAATGGAAGCCGCGAAGAAAGCGCAGGAACACGGAATCACCGTTCACACTATCGGAATGGGATCGCCTGTTGGAGGCCCGATACCAATTTTTAATAACGGTCAGCGTGTAGGTTATTTGCAGGATCAGAACGGACAAACCGTTGTTACCAAATTAGATGAAAACAGTTTGATACAAATTGCTTCAGCCGGCAATGGAAAATTTGTTCGGGCAACAAACGGTGATGATGGTTTGAATTTAATTATGCGTGATATTGAAAAAATGGATAAGAAAGAATTTTCAAGCAAATTGTTTACTGATTATGAAGATCAGTTTCAGTGGGTGTTGGGAATAACATTATTATTATTGATCATTGAATTTACGATCACTGAAAGGAAAACGAAATGGATACAGAAAGTGAATTTGTTTGGAGAAAGCAGGGAAAAGAGGAGAGCATAAAAAAATTGGCAATTGACAATTGGCAAAATGCAAATATCACAGACTTTACTTTCGGAAAGTTCCTTCAACTTTCCGAAAGTTTAACTGAAATAAAAATATGAAAAACACTATAACTATTTTAATCATTACACTGCTTACCACAGCAAGTGCATCGGCACAATTGCAATCTTCCAAAGAACGCAAGTTGGTTCGTGATGGAAATAAAATGTATCAGACAGGAAAGTTCGGTGATGCTGAAACGCAGTACCGTAAGGGGCTTGAAGAAAACAAATCGTCAACTACAAGTGCTTTCAATCTTGGTGATGCATTGTACAAGCAAGGAAAATATTCAGAAGCATTATCGCAATTTCAAAATATTTCTTCTCAGAAAATTGAGAAGAAAACATTGTCGGATGCATATCACAATTTGGGAAATGCATTGCTCCAGGAAAAAAAATATGAAGAGAGTGTAAATGCGTATAAGCAATCATTACTCAACAATCCGAATGATAATGACACGCGTTATAACTTAGCTTATGCCATGAGCAAGTTACAACAACAAAAACAGCAGCAACAGCAAAACAAGGATAACAAAGACAAAAAAGATAATAAGGATCAGAAAGATAAGCAGCAGCAAAATAAAGATCAGCAAAACAAAGATCAAAAGGATAAGCAGCAGCAACAAAAAGATCAGCAACAAAAGGACGAAAAGCAGCAACAAGACAAAAGCCAGGCACAGCAGCAACAGAAACCAAAAATTTCGAAAGAAGATGCAGAACGTATGTTAGCTGCGTTGAAAAATGATGAAAAAGATTTGCAAAAGCGCATGCAGAAAAGACAAGCGGTAAGAGCAAATATTGAAAAGAATTGGTAGTAATAAAGCCGTTAGCTTTTGGCCTTTGGCTATTGGCTAACAACTAAAGGCTAAAGGCTAAAAGCCAATAGCTAAAAGCTAAAAATAATGAAAAGGTTAATCAGTTTACTTTTAACATCTACTATATATGCCGTAGCGGTGGCGCAAAGCTTTACTGCTGCCGTTACAAAGAATACTGTTGTAGTTGGTGAACAGTTCCAGGTTACGTTTACTATTGAAGGTAATGCAAAAAACTTTGGTCCTCCTGCGTGGGGTGATTTTAGTGTATTGGGTGGCCCGTATCAATCTAATCAGACACAATGGACTAATGGTGTGGTATCACAAACTACCGGGCTTACCTATTTAGTGTCGGCAAAGAAGGAAGGTAAATTA
The DNA here is from genome assembly GCA_039931675.1 of Bacteroidia bacterium. GTDB lineage: Bacteria > Bacteroidota > Bacteroidia > AKYH767-A > OLB10 > JAEUTH01. The sequence continues at coordinate 14,339 of JBDTRM010000182.1, forward strand.
ACTATTGGATCAGCAACAGTTGAATCAAACGGAAAAAAACTTTCTACGAATCCAATTACTATAACCGTTGTAAAAAATACATCACAAGCCCAGGGTAATCAGCAAGGCAACCAGCAGGGCAGCGATGCAAGTGGTTTGAGTTCAAAAAATGTTTTTCTTAAAGCGTTTATTGATAAAACAAATGTTTATCGTGGTGAGGGAATTACAGTAACTTATAAGTTATACTTCAACGTTAATGTATATAATTATGCTTTGGAAAAGGCGCCTTCGTTCACAGGTTTTTTTAACCAGGATATTAAGATGCCCGATCAACCGGTTGTTTATAATGAAAATGTAAATGGAGTTCAGTATAAGGTTGCTGCATTAAAGAAAGTGATTTTATTTCCTCAGCAAAGCGGTACGCTTAGCATTGATGAAATGAAGGGTGAATGTGTGGCACGGGTGCAGGTTAAACGTAATCGCAATCCCAATGATCCGTTTGATGTTTTTAACGACCCTTTTTTTGGTAATAGTATGCAGGATGTTAAGGTGAATATCAAAACTGATCCCATAAAAATTACAGTAAAAGATTTTCCAGCCAATGCCCCCGAGTCATTTAAAGGTGCTGTTGGTCATTATGCTTTTGATGCACATCTTGATAAGAATGAAATAAAAGCAAATGATGCCGTTAATTTAAAAGTGAAAATCAGTGGTAAGGGAAATTTAAAATTACTCGAAAACCCTACAGTAAATTTTCCTCCGCAAATTGAATCTTATGATCCCAAGGTAAATGAGAACATTGCAGTTAACGAAGGTGGAACTTCGGGAAGCAAAACTTTTGAATACCTGATGATTCCCCGCACTGAAGGTAACTATCAAATACCGGCAATTGATTTTACTTATTTTGATTTAGATAAGAAAAGTTATGTTACACTAAGTTCGGGACAGTTAAATCTTAAGGTAGGCAAGGGTGAAGGAAATGCTGCAACACTTGTTGAAGCAAATTCAATTTCAAAAGCCGATGTGGCAGTATTGGGAAAGGACATAAGATACATCAAAACCAATAGCATTGTTTTTAGTAACAGTGGTGAAGGATTTTATGGTTCACCTTTGTTTTATGCTTTGTTACTCTCTCCATTTCTCTTAGTAGGCGCAGCTTTTGTTTATGCGCAAAAACTGAATGCACTTAACAGTAACGCCATGTTGGTAAAAAGCAGGGGTGCAACAAAACTTGCTAACAAGCGTCTTGCTTTTGCAAAGAAATTTATGAATGAAAATAAAAGCAATGAGTTTTACGAAGAAACTTATAAGGCTTTAAACGGATACTTGAGTGATAAACTCGCAATACCTGTTGCCGACCTTACAAAAGAAACAGCATCGGCAAAATTATTTACGCGCAAGGTGAGCAACGAAACAGTAAACAAATTGATAACTACTTTAGATATGTGCGAGTTTGCACGCTTTGCGCCATCGGCAGCAAGTACACCGCAAACCATTTACAATGATGCTGTAAATATTATTACCAAAATAGAAAGTGAAATAGTTTAACAGATTAGTGAGGCGATGAAAAAGATAATTCAAAATATTAAGACTATTTGTGCAATGATGATTTTTATAATCATCGCTTCTTCAGTTTATGCGCAACCTGAAGAAACATTCCGAAAGGCGAATACATTTTATCAGAAGGAAGATTATGAAACAGCAATAAAATTATATGAGCAGTTAATTAAAGATGGAAAATATTCAAGCGAGGTTTATTTCAATCTTGGTAACTCTTATTACAAAACTGAAAAGTATGAATCGGCAATTTTAAATTACGAACGCGCAAAAAAGTTTAACGCTGCTGATGAAGATATTGATTACAATCTGCGCCTTGCCAATATGCAATGCGTGGACAAGATTGAACCATTGCCGCAAGTGTTTTATCAAAAATGGTGGGGTGAATTTATTCATGATTCCACACCTGATGAGCGCGGTAAATCAAGCATGATTGCACTTTGGGTTGCCACCGCATTTTTTCTTGTTTTTATTTTCATGCGAAACATCACCATCAAAAAAATATGTTTTTATATTGGTTTAACGAGTGTATTAGTTGCTGGATTTTATTTTCTTTTAGGATCAAAACAAAATGAACTCATCAACAGCAGACACGATGCAATTATTTTTGCCACAAGCGATTATGTAAAAAGTTCGCCCGATGAAAAATCGGCAAATCTTTTTATGCTGCATTCGGGAACGAAAGTTGAAGTACTCGATCAACTTCAGGGTTGGAAAAAAATCCGCATTGCAAATGGTAACGTAGGTTGGATACCGGAGAAGTCAATAGAGATGATTTAGTAATCCAGGATAATATCCCGACCCCGCTCAAGCAAAAACAAAATGATATCCCGCTTTTAATTCTATAAATACTCCTTGAAAAAAATAGGTTTGCTTTCTGACACTCATGGATATCTTGACCAAAAAATTCTTGATAATTTAAAAAGCGTAGATGAGATATGGCATGTTGGTGATTTCGGTCCCGGAGTTGCAGAAGTGCTTGAAAAAATAAAACCTGTTAAAGGTGTTTTTGGAAATATTGATGATGCATCAATCCGAAAAACATATCCGCGCGAGCTTCGCTTTATGTGCGAAGATGTAAAAGTGATGATGGTACACATAGGAGGTTATCCTCCAAAATACGAACCTCACATCCGCGAAAGCATAAAGGAATTTCAACCTGATTTATTTCTAAGCGGTCATTCACATATTCTAAAAGTGATGCGTGATAAGACATTGAATAACTTGTTACACATTAATCCCGGTGCAGCCGGTAAACATGGCTTGCATAAAGTAAGAACCATGATAAGATTAACAATCAATGGAAAGCAAATCAGCGATTTGGAAGTAATTGAAATGGGTTTGAGAGGAACATTGGAAGCGTAGAGTTGTGTCAGACACCTTTTCGGGTGTCAGACACATATTACGAGAAACCCTCGACCAAATTTGTCTGACACCCGAAAAGGTGTCTGACAAATGATGCACATATATTAAAAGTGATGCGTGATAAGACATTGAATAACTTGTTACACATTAATCCCGGTGC
>JBDTRM010000183.1:0-13518 GCA_039931675.1 Bacteroidia bacterium
GGTGACTTAAAAGCATTTTTTAAATACATACATACCGATGCGAAATTTATGCCTTACAAAAAAGACAGTGATGTTATTAATGCATACCATGAAATTAATGATCGTGAAGAACCGCAATTGAAAAAATTATTCAACAAGGTTCCCAAAACAAAATTTGAAATCCGTCAGACCGAAGAGTTCCGTGAAGCATCGGCAAGTGCTGAATATAACCAAGGCTCAGCTGATGGCTCGCGTCCCGGTATTTTTTATACTCCTGTTATTGATGCAAAAAAGTATAATGTGGTAGGTATGGAAGATTTGTTTTTGCATGAGGCAATTCCGGGGCATCATTATCAAATGTCGCTGCAACAGGAAAGTGTTGACTTGCCTAAATTCAGACGGTTTGGATGGTATGGAGCTTATGGAGAAGGTTGGGCTTTATATAGTGAATCACTTGGCAAAGAGTTAGGATTATATACCGATCCTTATCAATATTTCGGATGTTTGAGCGAAGAAATGCATCGTGCAATTCGTTTAGTTGTTGATGTTGGGATGCACACAAAAGGAATGACACGTGAACAAGCAATTCAATTCTCATTAGACAATGAAGCAGAGAGCGAAGCCGATATTACCACAGAAATTGAGCGTTACATGGCAATTCCGGGGCAAGCACTCGGATATAAAATCGGTCAAATGAAAATTATTGAAATTCGTAAACGCGCTGAACAAACACTTGGAGCAAAATTTAACATCGCTGCTTTTCATGATGAGGTATTGAAAGATGGATGCCTCCCTTTAGATGTTTTCGAAAATAAAATGAACGAGTGGATGAAAGCACAATAATAATTTCGTTTCCTATTTTGTGAGAAACTCATTTAAAATGCTCGAAATAACTTTCAATGATTTTCCTATTCTTAAAACAGAACGGTTAATACTAAGACGTATAATTGCTGCTGATGCTCCTGTAATTTTTTATATGCGTTCTAATGACAGGGTTAGGCAATATTTAGATTCCAAACGATTTGAGAGTTTAGAAGAAGCAATTGATCTTATCAAACGAAACGATAACTTATTTGATGAGAACGATGGAGTTGTCTGGGCGATATCACACAAAGATGACAACGCTATGATTGGCACAATTGGTTTTTGGCGAATTGCAAAAGAACATCATCGTGCTGAAATCGGTTATATGCTGCACGATGATTATAGGGGCAAAGGAATTATGATTGAAGCTGCAAAAATTTCGCTTAAATATGCTTTTAAAGAATTGAAGTTGCACAGCATTGAAGCTAATACGAACCCCTCAAATGCCTCATCCATTAAATTATTAGAGCGATTAGGTTTTGTACGCGAAGCTTATTTTAAAGAGAATTTTTATTTCGATGGGCAGTTTTTAGACAGTGCAATCTATTCGCTTTTAAACGAAAATAAAGAAGGAACAATACTCTGATTCGGATAAAATCAGCACAAATCATTTGAGTCAAAATCATTAATAGCGAATAAAACCTTAGTAAAAAAAACAGAAAGTCAAGTTCAACCTTATTATCTTCTTTTAGTGAGGAATAAGGTAATAAGGTATGGGTTAGTTGTAATGCCTTTCTACTAAGGTTGAAATAAAATTTAAGGTTTAAATGTACTAACTTACAACGTTTTAAGTATAAATTATGATTACTAAAAAATGTAACTATTCGGTTAGTAACCGTTAGGTAAGTAACTACTTGGTTACTTTTTATATATTTGCCGAAAATATCACATGGCAGAAAAACCTTTCAAATTCGGAAGACTCTCCTCTCCCGATTACTTTACAAACAGAACTACAGAAATAAAATCATTATCGAACAATTTTATTTCAGGCACCAACACTATCCTGATAAGTCCACGGAGATGGGGAAAATCCTCATTGGTATGGAATACATCTTTGCGTTTAAAACGCACTCATAAAAATATCCGCTTCTGTTTTGTTGATTTATTTAATATACGAACGGAAGAAGAGTTTTATGAAGTATATGCAAGTGAACTTATCAAATCGCTTTCAAGCAAATTTGAAGAGCAAGTATCAGGAGCACGGCAATTTTTTAAAAATATAATTCCGCAATTAAGTGTTCCTGTTGATCCTCAACACAGTTTATCATTGAACTTTGAATGGATGCAATTAAAGCGCAGACCTGATGAAATTATTGATCTTGCCGAAAACATGTGCAGGGAAAAAAAAATCGAACTTATTGTTTGTATTGATGAATTTCAGAATGTAGGTTTCTTCGCTAACCCTTTGGCATTTCAGAAAAAGTTACGGTCGCACTGGCAAAAGCATCAGTTAGCCACATATTGCATTTACGGCAGCAAAAGAAATATGATGGCGCATATTTTTGAAAATCCCTCCATGCCATTCTATAAGTTTGGTGATGTTCATTTTTTAAAAAAGATAGATCGCAGTCATTGGGAAATATTTATTGTAACACGATTTGAAAAAACCGGTAAATCAATCACTAAGGAATTAGCAGGACGAATAGCATTGTTAATGGAAGATCATCCTTATTTCGTTCAACAGTTTGCATTGATGGTTTGGCAAAACTCAGGAAAAAAATGTCTTACAACTGATATTGACGAAGCTTTAGAAAATCTGCTTATTCAAATGTCAATATTATATCAGCGCGAAACTGACTTGCTTAGTAACGGGCAAATAAATTTTCTGAAAGCCCTTTGCAACGATGAAACACGTTTTACTTCACATGAAGTTCTACAGCGTTATCGCCTTAGCAGTTCGGCAAATGTGGTCAAGGTAAAACGCGCATTGGAGCAAAAAGAAATCATTGACACTATGGAACCCGTTATTGAGTTTACTGATCCGTTATACAAAACATGGTTTAAAAGATATATGATGCAGGGCTTGCAGCCTTCGTAACCCTTATTAAATCTGTGGTTCAAAAAAGTAACCAATAGGTTACTAACCAAGTGGTTACTTTTTGTCACCATTATTTATTAAATGAGATGCGCTGTATTATGGATTGCCTAACAAGGATGATAGTCAATAAAAAACTCCCTCAACTTTACGTTGAGGGAGTCTTTAAATTAAATATGCTGCAACCAATTATTAGTGCGATACAGAAACTTTAGTGTAAGATGATTTTCCATCAACTACTAAACAAATTGTGTAAATACCATTTGCAAGTTGTGATGCATCAAAATTCACTTTCTGAACTCCGGTGCTCATTTCATTATTTACAAGTGGTAAAATAATACGACCTGAAGCATCACGAACATCAATACTTACAGTGGCATTTGATTTTAATTCGAATTGCAAAGTGCTTAAGTCACCAACAGGATTAGGATAAGAATTCAAAGATGTTGACTGATATTTAGAATCATTAATTCCATTAGGCATAATCAACGTTACCACAGCATTATTAGTAGCTACAGGTGTATTGAAGTCAAAATAAATATTTGCAAAATCACTTATCTGATGACCAACTGCCAAGCCATTATTTGCTTTTATTTTATAAGAAACAAAACCATGACTTTGTGGTTCATTAGTAGTTGCATCAGGCAACATGATACCTATGAACTTATAAGTTACTGTATTTCCTGTACGGCTAACCAACGCATCATGACTTGTTCCTGTCAATTCAAATGTTGACCAATCTACATCGTTACTTAACTGATCAATCACTACAATGTTTTGTGCAGCAGCAGTTCCTTCATTCTGAAAATTAATAGTGTATTCCATGCTCTGATCAGGATTTACAGAAGAAACAACCTGGTAAGCAGGGTCATTATAATTGGTTTTTATTGCAAGTTTGTTATTAGGATCCCATGACCCTACAACTACCTGGTGAACCGTATCAATGTTATTGCTCATATCAATATCAGTTCCTGAAGTAGGCGTAACCATTGCCATTTCAGATGTATTTGTTCCGAGCACTAAAGAAGTTGAGGCATCAAAATCAACCCAGATGTATTCACAATCACCCGGAGCAATCACCGGCAAATTCCAGGTGAGTGTATGTGTCACGGTATTGTTACTTGCCTGCACCGGGCTTGCCCAGTTTAAAGTTAATCCGGCATCATAAATCATTGTTAGTGTAGCCGCTACCGGAGTAACACCAACATTGCATACTTGTATATCATACCAGGCAGGAAAACCTGGTGTAACGGTAGTATGAGGATTGAGACTAACACTCAGGTTTTCTGTTCCGGGAGGAATGAATAAACCAAAGTCATTATTCCCATAAGTGTTACCCGCTGTAGAAGCATTTACAGAAATGCTACCGGGTGTGGAAAGTGCATAAGGTGCATAAGTACCTGTTGGTGCATAAGTAACTGTGTAAGTACCCGTTGGTTTGTAAATACTGTAAAAACCATTTGAATTTGAGTAAGCCCAGGAAGTGCCAACCTGAACCGGCTGATAAGGAATTCCGTATTCACCTGAATCAAACACACCATTATTATTTGCATCAATAAAAAGTGTTCCGGTAATTATTGTTGTGTTTGCTGACACACCAAAATCGTGACCGCAAATAGTATCGTTGGCACCAATTGTAACTGTATAAAATCCACAACCGCCTGAATCATTTGGAACAGTTAATGAATTAGGAAACTGAGTACAATAATATATGAAATAAGTACCCGGGAATACATTAAAACTGTAATTCCCGTTTGAATCAGCAGTTGCAGATATTTGCATACCATTACCATACATGTAAACTACTTGTCCGGCCAATCCAGTTTCTGTACCATCTAATACACCGTTGGCATTTAAGTCGCCAAATACATTTCCGCAAATAACTGAGCTTGCGGTTGTGCTGCCAACAATAATAGTATCGCAATAGGTACTACAAACAGCGCCTAAAAAAGTTATAGTACTAACACATACTGTATAGGTTCCGGGATTTGCATAAGTATGCGAAGGGGTTGCAAGAGTTGAAGTGGTTCCGTCACCGAAATCCCAAAGCACCGATGCATAACTGCCGCTGAATGAACCATAGAAAGTAAATGTACCTGTTGCAGGATTTTGTCCATAACTAAAGTAGGCATAGCATGCACCTCCTCCTCCGATATTATAGCAAACATAATAACTGCAGCCATTTGCATCAACTACGTTAACGCAATAAGTCCCTGGTGAATTAGCCACAATAGTTTGTGTGTTTTGTCCATTGCTCCATTGATAGCTGTAGGGGGCGGTTCCGGCCGAAGCAGCAACTGTAAGTGTACTTGCCAATGAATCGTAGGCAATTGTAGCAACCAGTGTACATGGCGTTAAACTAATAAGCACACAAGTAGAATCAACACAACCGTTTGAAGTTGTAATAGTGTAACATACCGTGTAAGGTCCTGCACCAGTGTAAGTGTGTACGATCTGTGTACCTGTGCCGGAAGTACCATCGCCAAAACTCCATGTGGCACCTGTAATAGTGCCGCCCGACACGTAGGAGGAATCGTAAAATGTGACAACACCACCGGTGTCGACACTGTAAGAGAATCCTGCACCGCACAAAAACTGTGCATCGCTCTTTGCACTGAAGGCAAAAAGGCTTAATACGGTTGCAACTATTGCAACTGTACTTCTTGTTAGATAGTAAATCTTTTTCATGAATTTATTTGTTTTAAAGTTTATGGAAACAAAGAATGAATATTGCGGTTAAACCAGGAAACCTGATTTATATTTTTCTTACGCAGTCAAACTGCATTTTAATGATGTATGAATATTGCAATGTTTCAAATTTCTTCCAATTATAGTGAATTTCATTCACAACAAATCATATCATAAAGTTAAATAATTCACAATAAAATTACGCAGTCTGATAAAACTCATAGGTTCAAAAATAAACATTTGTTGCCTTTATTTATTCTTCAAAGGGTAAGGAGGTGGAGATGGTAACTCTTTACCCTCCGTTTTTAAATCTTCGAGTATTTGTTTTATAGCTGCCTGCAATTGCTGATCGGTGCCTCCATATTCCGTTGCAGGATCATTATCAACTACAATATCAGGGTCAACTCCATGCCCTTCAATGATCCAGTTTTTCCCATCAGTATCATAAGGAGCAAATTCAGGGCGATTGAGATAACCTCCATCTGTAAAAGGAAGCGAGCCTCTTATTCCTACTACCCCACCCCAACTACGTTTGCCAATCACTTTTCCCATTTTATATTTCTGAAACCTATATGGAAACAGATCACCATCAGATGCAGAGTATTCATTAATCAAAACAACTTTTGGACCGAGCACCATTTGAAATGGATTGGAGTATTGAACTGTATTACGTGCAATGCTGATCATGGCAAGCGTTCTATTCAATCTCTCAATAATCATTGGCGACACATTGCCACCGCCATTGCCACGGTCATCTATAATCAATGCCTTCTTATTTAACTGCGGATAGAAATGTTTTACAAATTCATTTAATCCTTCTGCTCCCATGTTTGGAATGTGCAGATATCCAACTTGCCCGTTGGTTGCATCGTTAACTGTTTTAATATTTTTCTGCACCCAATTATAATAGTACAAATCTGATTCATTACCGATTGGAGTTACAATGACATTTCTTGCTCCAACCATTGAAGCATTACTATTAATTTTCAAATCAACTTGCTTACCGGCAGTATTAATAAATGAGGCATAAATGTCATTCATGGTATTAGTTGGCACTCCATTTACTGCAATAATGAAATCACCTGCTTTTACATTCACTCCAATTTCAGTGAATGGTGAACGCGTGTTACCTGTCCAGTTTTCACCATTCAAAATTTTATTCACTTTATAAAATCCTGATGCATCGCGGCCTAACTCTGCACCGAGTAACCCCAATGGTATCCGTTCAGGAGAAGGCTTGTCTCCACCTCCCACATAAGAATGGCCGATGCTTAACTCGCCAATCATTTCACCGATGATATAAGTTAAATCTGCGCGATGATTTACGTACTTTACTAAGGGTTGATATTTATCATGCATTACCTGCCAGTTTAAACCATGCATATTTTCATCATAAAAGAAATAACGCATTTGTCTCCAACTCTCATTGAATATCTGGTTCCACTCCGCTTTACGATCAACCCATACTTTCATATCGGTAGTGCTTGTGGCATCTTTTAAATCTAATTTTCCTCTGGGCAAATCAATCACATAGTAATTCTTGCTCTTTATAACCAACATCTTTTTTGCATCCGCAGTAATTTCATAACCATCAATTTCTCCAAGGTCTGTTTCCTTTTTTTCTTTGAGATCAAAAAGTTTGAGTGATGTTTTATTGTCACTAAAACCCCGCCTTGCATAATAAACCGAATTGTCAAATGCCGTAATTCCAAAATATCCCGAAACATCAATTGGTAAAACAGCAATACGATTTTCAATTCCATCAAAATCAATTTTCACTTCAGGTATTTTCGGTTTTGTTTCTTCCGATTTAGATTTTTCTTTTGACTTATCGTCCGTTTTATTTTTATCAGCTTTTGAAGTATCCTGTTTTTCCTCTCCCATTTTTACCTCATCATTTTTAGGAGCAAAAGGACTTGCAGTTTTATTGGAAAGCGTGATCAAATAAATTTTACTCATGTCGGTGTAAGCATGATTCCATTCCGTGTTGCTGTAAATCGGATTGAAATCGCGATCGGAAACAAAGAATAAATATTTTCCATCGTTTGAAAACACACCACCGTAAGAGTCGTACCAATCGCTTGTAACGGGAGTGCTTTTTCTCGTGGCAACTTCATATAAATAGACCCTGTTTTTACTTGCTGGTTTAGCATTTGTATAAACCACCCACTTGCTATCAGGCGAAAACCAAAAATCATTTATCTCGCCTGTTTTACCTGTATCAATTGTTACTACATCATTTGTATTAACATCAACATATTGCAAACGTTTCTTCTGATCGTTAAATAAAATCTTCTTGCTATCGGGCGACCATGTGATACCGAACTTATAAGTATCCGCATTTTTGGTAATTGCTTTTGCAGGAGTTAAACCATCCTGAGCCTGTAAATAAATTTCGTCTTCACCGGTTGCGTCACTAATGTAAGCAATTGTTTTTCCATCGGGAGACCATAATGCACCGCGGTCATGTGCATTTGATGATTTGGTAAGATTGCGCGTAATGCCTGATTTCATAGGTACCGTGAAGATGTCACCACGGGCAGTAAATAATAAACGGTTTCCATCAGGAGCAATAGTTGAACTTTCAATAAATTTATTTCCGTCAACCATTTCATTTCTTCCTGTTGCAAAATCATCAGCTATAGTGATGCTTACTTTATTTGCAGTTTCAGTTTTCAAATCGAACACATAAATGAAACCACCATTCTCAAAAACAATTGCATCATTTCCTAAAGAAGGAAATTTAATATCATACTCTGTAAAGTTAGTCACCTTGCGTGTTTGCTTTGTTGCAATATCATAACAAAACAAATTCATAGTGCGGTCACGGTCGCTGCAGAAATAAATTTTGTCGCCAATCCACATCGGGAAAATATCCTGTGCAATATTGTTGGTGATGTTTTCAATTTTCTTTGAATCAAAATCATAAATCCACACCTCATCGGCCATACCGCCTTTATAATATTTCCATGTGCGGAACTCGCGAAAAACTCTGTTGTAAGCGATTTTCTTTTTATCAGCATTGTATGAAATGTTTCCTCCGCAAGGCAATGGCAATTCCTCACTCAAGCCACCATCAGTATGCGCAACAAAAAGCTGTCCCATAAAATCATTGAATGTTTTTTTACGAGACCGATAGATAATGCTTTTATCATCACGCCATGTCATCACAATATTATTCGGACCCATGCGGTCGCTTACATCATCACGGCCTAACGTAGCTGTATATGTAAGACGAACAGGAACACCTCCTTCGGCAGGCATTTTATAAACTTCGGTGTTGCCATCGTATTGACCTGTGAAGGCAAGTGTTTTTCCATCAGGCGAATAACGTGCGAAACATTCGTAACCGACATCGTTAGTCAGCTTGCGCGCCATGCCACCTGAACGCTGAACAGTATATAAATCGCCAGCATAAGAAAACGTAATTGCATTTTGCGAAATGGCTGGAAAGCGAAGGAGGCGCGCCTCTTCGGGCAGAGCGTGAAGAATGCTGCAAGGGATTGCACAGAGTGCGGGAAGCAAACGATAAAATAGTTTTGACATATATATAGGATATAGGGAATTTTGAAGGAAACGAAAGTAGAGATTTTGGATTAGGAACAATTTTTTTCAATTGCTGTGAATGATAAACTTTTGTTATCGTATAAAATGACGCAACTAATGCATATACAGATTTGAATTAAGATGAATGGTACCCGGTTTATTTATTTAAAGATGGCTATGATGAAACCGAAGAAATAAGCTAGCAATGAACAGTTGTGGTTTAATGAAAATACAAAAGCGATTAAGGGTAAGATTAGCAATCTGAGTTCTTAGTAATACAATACGGCAGTTTTACACAGGGGTTAATATTAAACTCGTACCTGCAGTAATCCTATAAATTTGCTTCCCGGTGTATTATTCTTACTAACTTCTAAATATAGTGCAATTGCTTCTTTGGTTCGTTTCATTAATGTGTCGTGGGTTTTGGCTTGTGTGTGGCAAGCCGGCAATTCCACAACGGACGAAATGAGGTAGCCGTCATGTCCTCCTTCAATTATTACATTATATTGTCTTTGCATGTTTAAAATAGTTTTAACGCTTATTTGTTCCAAAGAATCTCTGTTTGCAAAAATGTAAAAGAGATTAGCAATCTGTTACTACAAAACTTTGTGAAGAACCGGGAAATTGTTAACCTGAGCATCAGTGGTAAAACCAAACAATTTTCATTTACATTTACTCAAGAATTAACACACAAAAGTCTATGACGATTTTTGTTTTAGCGATTCTTTTTAAGCTATAGTTTATAACTTCGATAAAAATTTAAAAATGATAACCTTTCCCCGAAAACTATTAGCTAAATTACTTAAGGCATTGTTGATTGCTTTACTTTTGCAATTTGCCTTTGAAGAGGATGTGTATCCACAATGCCCATGGAATCCTGCTGGCTCGATTTATAATGTCACTTCAAAGCAAGATAATACTTTCGGATGCTTGCGTTATGCAATAAATTCAGCGAATTCAAATAATCAATCTGGTCGCATTTGGTTATATGTTGATACAGTTTACTTGCTTTCGGATTTGCCAGCAATTACTTGTGATTCATTGGGTATTTACAAAAATAATGGTACGGCATGGGTAATCAATGCACAAAACTTTGCTCACGATACAATCTTAAATTTTAAAGCACCCAATTCATGTGTAGATATTCTCTCTCAGTTGAGCATAATTAATATAGCTGGAACAAGCTACTATGTTACTAATACAAATGACAACGGGCCTAATTCTTTACGAGAGAAAATTTTGAAAACAAATTTTTCGAATTCACCTGATAACATTTATTTTAATATACCGGGACCCGCACCACATGCAATACAGCCAATCACACCCCTGCCAAACATCACAAATTCGGTTATTATTGACGGAAGTACACAACCAGCAAATGGGTATTCGGGCAATTCACCAAAAATAGAATTAGATGGAAGTATTTGTTCGGGGAATGGCCTTTACTTTACAAGTCCTTCAGTAACTCCAACCAATAATAGCGCACTCTATGGCGCTTTTATTCATAATTTCAATTATGGAATTTTTGCCTTGACTGTTAATAATTTAACATTAGGTTCATCGACCAAAAGAAATGTATTAAGTGCTAACAATTATGGCTTATACCTCACGGACATTTCTTCTATTATAATTAATAGTAATTATATAGGGACTACGCCCAATGGTGATTCAACTTTGTCTAATACTCATGCAGGGGATATAGGAGGTATCAGTGTGAGTTGTTTAATTCAAGATAATTTAATTTCAGGCAATCTTAATGGTTTACAAATTAGTAATTCCGGAAGCTTTGATCCGGTGATAATCACATCAAATAAATTTGGAACTGACAAAACAGGAATTTATGCAATACCAAATAATAATTTTGCTTTAGAATGTCAGAATACTATATCTTCTATTTCAAACAATTTATTCTCTGGTAATAATTGCACTAGTGAGGTAGCAAAATGCCAGGGTGGTAAATGCCAATTTAAAGGAAATAAATTCGGCCTTAATTACCTTGGCAATGATACGATAACCAACAAAGCAAGTACTGCAATCCGTATTCAAGGTGCTGATAGTACATTTATTGGGGGAGATCTCTTTTCAGACCGAAACATTATCTCACCAACAATTGGAGGAGGAGCAATAATTTCCTGGAGTTGTTCATACACTTCAATAAAAAATAATTATATCGGTGCATATCCGAATGGTTCCTATGTTCCAGTAAATGGCCTCGGGGGTATAACCATTATCTATTCTAGTGATTCAACCTTGGTGAAAAATAACTTAATAGCGGGTTGCGGGAATGGAATAGGCATATCTCATTACTCGTTCCCTGTGTTTGTAACGAGTAATACTATTACCGGAAATAATGACTATGCTATAAACAACAATGGTGATTGCCTCATGTTAAGTAATAGTATATTCAATAATGGTTATGGGATTTATAACGCTAACTTCGCAAATGATTCCATTCTGCCTCCGATAATAAACAATGTTTATGCTGACAGTGTGGTGGGAACATCACGCTCAAATGCTTCAATAGAACTTTATTACAGTCAATCCCAAAATGGAACGCCACAGGGAAAAACCTATATAGCAACTGTTACTGCCAATACAAATGGGAACTGGAAATACACAGGAACAATTAATCTCTCAAAAAGTGTTACTGCAACACAGACTGATAGTGGAGTTTATACTTCTGAGTTTGCCGGAATGATTTCCAATGTGTGGCCGGGTGATTGCAATTATGACTTAACGGTTGATAATCTTGATTTTCTTTATCTCAACATAGCAACAGGTGATACAGGCACTGTAAGAAATAATGCATCATTAAACTGGAATGCACAGCCCTGTCACGATTGGAACAATAAATTTGCATCGGTTGTAAACCATAAACATGCTGATACAGATGGTAATGGCATTGTGAACATCAATGATACCGTTGCAATTACTCAAAATTATAGTCTTACTCATCCTGCAAAACAAATACTAAATGGTTACAACAGTTCCATACCAGATTTGAAAATCGTAATAGATAATGATACGGTTTCAAGTGATTCGCTTATAACCCTGAAAATTTTTGCAGGTGATTCATTGTTTCCGATTGATAGTATTTACGGAGTTAAGTTTTCAGTTTTGTTTGACCCGTCATTAATTGACACAACTAATATTTCTTACGATTTTTCTCAATCAGAATTGGGAATACTTCATTCGAATTTAGAATCGTTTCAAAAAACACATTACACATCCGGCAAAATTGATTTTGCTTTATGCAGAACCAATCACATAGATACCACCAACTTTTCAGGATTGCTCGGCATCATTAAAATAAAGGCTAAAAGTTATGTGCCCCCAATGTCGCTCCTTCAAATTATTCCTGCTGATATTAAGGGAATTACATATTCTGAAAATTTAATTGATTTTAATGCCATAGGAGATTCTGTTGTTATATTCAGATGTCAGAATCTCGCTACAGTTGCCACTAATCAACAAACGTATTGTAATGGTGATTTGATGAGCGCGTCTGTTTATCTTTTATACCCTGCTCAGCCTTCGTGGTACATTGATAGCTTATTTATTTCTAACAACCCTATTATATCAACCGACACTTTAAGTATAGGCCCTCATCAATTAAATTTAACTGTTACTAATGCATATTGTAACCTTGAGTTTATATCAAGTATTGACGTTAATAGTTTGCCAGTTATTAATTTAGGAAATGACACAACCTCGTGTGACCGCCTGGTTTTAAACTCAGGAGTTAACAATGCCTCCTACTTATGGAGTAATGGGAAATCAACAAAGAAAATTACTGCTCATAGTTCAGGAAATTATTCAGTCTTAGTAACAGATACCAATGGTTGTTCAAATGCTGATACTATAAATGTTGTGATAAATCCTTTACCGTTTGTTCAACTGGGGAATGACACATCAACATGCAACATACCTATAACACTTGATGCAGGCACAGGAAATGTTTCTTACCAATGGAGCAACGGAACAACAACGCAAACAATTATTGTAAGTGTTACAGCTAATTATTCTGTGGTAGTAACTGATAACAATGGTTGTTCCAATAATGATACTGTAAATGTTATTGTGAATCCATTACCAATTGTTGTATTAGGAAATGATACTTCAACATGTAACATACCCATAACGCTTGATGCAGGCGTAGGAAATGTTTCTTACCAATGGAGTAATGGAGCAACCACGCAAACAATTATTGCAAGTGCTAATGCAAATTATTCTGTGATTGTTATTGATGGCAATGGTTGTTCGAATAATGATACTGTAAATATTACTGTGAATCCTTTACCAATTGTTGTATTAGGAAATGATACTGCAACATGTAATATGCCTGTAACACTTGATGCAGGCACAGGAAATGTTTCTTACCAATGGAGTAACGGAGAAACAACTCA
>JBDTRM010000184.1:0-2150 GCA_039931675.1 Bacteroidia bacterium
GCTAATGGACGAATACAGTTCTCCACCCAATTGTTATCAATCTCCAACTTACCATCGGTTGTATATACGTTTAATTTCTTCCATCGTTCGAGTGAGTATGCAATGGCTTTCCCGATGGGGCTTTTGGGCAGCACCTGTGCGTAGTTTTCTTTGAGCCAGTTTTCCATTTGTTGCAGCACGGGCACACTTTCTTTTTGGCGCAATTCATAACGTTTGTCGTATGCGTAGTTATGCTCACGAGTTTCGCTTTCCACATCGTACAATAATCCGAACTGCGACAAAGCATATTCGGCACGTGCTTTATCATTAATCAAAGCCTGGTCAAAATACCTTCTGGCATGAGCCATGCAACTCATCAGGGTAATTCCAGATTGTTTTCCAAACGCATCATAAACAGCGTAACCATCGGTTTGCAAATGACCTTTAAAATCACGGAGCATATCGGTGGGCCCTTCGCGCCCGCGTCCGTGGCGGTATTCGAACAAGACTAACTTTTCTAACGGGGAGCGATATACCCAGTAGTAACCTTGGTGTGTTCCGCTTTCTTTGTTGTTGTCTAATACTTTGATGGGCGATTCATCTGCCATGAGGTAATCTGATTGCAACACTTTTTGTTTCAACACATCGTACAGGGTTGCCATTAAGTTGCCGGTGTATTTTACCCAGTCGGTAAGGGTAGCCGGTGCAATGTTGATGCCTTCGCGTGTGAAGCGTTGCACCTGTCGGTGCAGGGGCAAATGGTCAACATATTTTTCAACGATGATGTTTGCCAATAACCCTGCACCGGGTATGCCTTTTTCTATCGGGCGCGGTGGCAGCTTTGCCATTATCACACCTTCGTTACCAGGCTTTACATATTTTTTTCTGCGGAATTGGTTTACAAAAAACTTCCCTGGTGTGTATTCTAATTCTTCGGTGATGTCTTCGCCAAAGTATTTTAACCCTTCTGTATTTTCTTCGGGCTCTAACTGATGTATTATACGCGGTAAGTGTGCAGGCAATTGCAGGCGCCCTTTATGATTTGATTTCTTGTCCACCTGCTTGCGCGTATAGGTTACCTGTTGTTCGGTTACTTCAATGACTGCATCAGGCTCAACATTTAAATCAAGCGAGGTTTGTGATGCTGGCATTTGCGGTTCAAAGCGTTCGCTCTTGCTGCCGAATATCATCCGCTTTAATTGCGACAGTTCGTGTTGCTGTAATAAGAATTTTCCTTCTAAGGTGTTGTAATTATTTTTGTATTGGGCGAGTTGCTCTAAGATGATTTTGTTTTCGGATAAGGCTTGCAAAAGTTGTTGACCCTGAAGAATATTTTGTTGTAAAAGTTCTTCGTAAGAAAGTTTTTGCTGCATGATTATCACGGCACAAACTTACCAACCAAAAGTGGTTTAAAGTATTGATTTCATTAGCTTTTATTAACAATTAACTGCTCATAACGCCTGCGTTTTTTAATGCCGGAAAGTACAATGCCGTCTAAAATAAATTGCAGTTGATGATGCGTAAGTTGTATTGCTTTCGATTCACTGTTTTGTTTAGGTAGTTCATACGTGCCTCGCTCCAATCGTTTGTGAAAAATTGCAAATCCGTCACCCTGCCAGTGCAATAGTTTTATCCGGTTACGGTGGGCGTTAATGAAAATAAAAACATGACCGCTCATTGCCGATAGTTGAAAATGCTCCGTAATCAACCCGCTTAAACTGTCAAACCCTTTGCGCATGTCAACCGCTCCGCTGTGCAAATAGTAGCGCAGCGATGATGGAAAAACTATTTGCATGTGATGAGTTGTTTTAAAAACGATGCACTCACATAGTTGTGCAGTTCAACTCTAACACCACTTGAATAACTAAGCGTTGCAAATGAATCGGGTACCGTGGCATCCGATGCACTTACTTCAACGGGAATAAATTTTGGAGCAACTTCTTTTGAAATGTTTGGTTGCTGTTTAGCAAACCAACTGCAAAAGGTCACGTAATTGATTTGATGCTGCTTGCTGTAAGCCGCCTTACTCAAACCCGATTGCTGCCATGCTTCTTTATGTGCGAGGCGTTCTGTTTTTGACTTGTGTTGTACCTTCGTTTGCATTTGTTATTTTTACTGCAAACTAATGAACTATGAAAAATGAAAGCAATATGCGTTGGTCGGGGGTTTAC
>JBDTRM010000185.1:0-31370 GCA_039931675.1 Bacteroidia bacterium
TATTGATGATTATTTTCAAATTTGCAGCCATTCCGTTAATCATCATTTTATATATTGGATTATCGGTCGTAAATAATTTCTCAAAAAAGAAAACGCAAAAACAAACATAGATATGAAGTTCCGCGCTGAAATAGATGTGATGCCGCTCAAGGCATTGTTAGATCCTCAAGGCAAAGCAGTAACTGCAAGCATGAAAAATCTTAACCTTTCTGAAATAGAAAATGTGCGAATAGGCAAGCACATCACTTTAGAAATTGATGCTGCATCAAAAGATGATGCGCAAACAAAAGTGGAAGAGGCCTGCAAAAAATTATTAGCTAATCCAATTATGGAAGAGTTTGTTTTTGAATTGGTTGAAGGATAGAACCGTATAAAAGCTTGTCTCAAATCATATTCTCACTTAAAAGTCTGGGGTTATCTTGTCGCAAGGTTAAGCAACCGCATAGAGAAAATGTGAAACAGATTAATAACTTTGCTAACTAATCTTAAATCTATATCATCATGAAAAAAATCTACATTACATTCCTTCTTCTTTTAAACTTGTATTTTGCTTACGCTCAGCCCGTGCTTACAGCGGCAAACACCAATCCCGTAATCGGGGAGTCATTCACATATCACAACTGGACACCATCAGGATTTTCTCCCGGTGCTTCAGGTGCCAATGCTACCTGGAATTTTTCGACTACCACAAGCACTTCTGTCAACACTATTGCAATTGTAACGCCTTCATCCACGCCTAACGGTTCGCTCTTCCCTAATGCCAACCTTGCGTATTCTCTCAATGGCTCTTATGATTACCAGCTTGGCAATAGCACCTACCTTGCAAGAGTGGGCGCTTATTCAACGGCTGTTGCAATTCCTTATTCTAACGAAGAAAAAATTATGACTTATCCATTTAACTTTAATAGTACTTTCAATGATCCATGGGCTGCATCATTTGTTTCAGGCGGTTATACTTTTAATCGCTCAGGCACTACTGACGGTACCGCAGATGGTTACGGGACCCTGATATTGCCGGGTGGGGTTACGCTTAGTAATGTTATGCGGATACACCTCACCGAAGTTTATACTGACGTTTGGGCTTTCGGCACCATTGATTATAACTCTGATATATATGAGTGGATTGCGCCCGGTATTCATTACCCCGTGTTTAGCTATTCTTACTTGATTGCATCAGGTTCTCCTTATTATGGCGGCACTTACATGGATGCTGCAAGCCTCGGCATTGATAACAGCACAGCAAGCATTACCATGCAGGTTTATCCTAATCCAGTAACTGACTTTTTACACGTTCAATTTGAAACAAGACCAGGCAGCAGTTATAAAATCAGCCTCGTTAGTTCGCTCGGACAAGAAAAGATTCTTGAACAGGATAAAGCTTCTACCACTAATATAAACGCAACGTTTGATATTAAGAATTATAAGAGCGGAATGTACCTGCTCCGTGTTGAAACAGGCGATGGTGTTAGTACCCGCAAAATTACTTTAACAAGGTAGATGCTGCGTGAGGATGGTGCGCAAAGCCTGCAAAAAATCGCTTGCTAATTCAATTATGGAAGAGTTGTTTTTGAATTGGAGGAAGGGTAAAATATCAGTTGTGCCAATTGCAATAAGGGACTAAGCCAATATTGAAAATTGCAACCTCCCGCCAAGGCCTTCCCGAATAATGCGCATGAGTGTTGAAAGTCGAATATCGCTTGCATTATTTTCAATACGAGAGATATAGGTTTTCGTTGTCACGCATTTTTCTGCAACCTGTTCCTGTGTAAGGTTTTGTTGTTTACGGAATTCCTGTAACATCGCCCCTAACTTGAATGTTTCATATCCCTGTTCAAATTTTTCCCGTTTAACCGTGCCGCGTTTGCCATATTGCTTTTCAATGTGATCTTCAAAACGAATGATTTTATTTTTTTTTGTCTTCATGATTTTTACTTTTTTCGCTCAAACCTCGCGAGTTGAAAGAAACTCGTGTACAGAAAATTGATCCTTTGGAAATATTTTATAACCCGTGAGGTTTTTTTCAACCTCACGGGTTTTTCTTGCAACACTATTCAATCACAAATCTCATCACCCTAAAACTTTTCTCATCACTTACTTTCACAAAATAAACTCCGCTTTGTAACTGATTTATTTTGATTGAAGTTTGAAAAGCAGTTGATACTAATTGATAATTCTTTTCAAATAATTTCTGTCCAACCGTATTTACAATCTCAAGTTTAAAAACACTTAATGTTTTTGAATGTATTAATAAGTTTAAGAATTCATCAGCAGGATTTGGCGATAAATAAAAATTGAAATCAGCATGGATATTATCAATCCCCGCAAATTCTAAATGATAAGGAACAGAAGTATCTGAACAACCATTAGCATCAGTAATTAAAACATAATACCAGCCAACTGTTTGCGATATTAAAGTTTGCGCATTACCACCGGGTACAGCATTGTAATTAATAGAATCAATACTGTAATACCATTGATAAGTAAGAGCGGCTGTTGAAGTAAGTGTATCAACATTTGCAGTAACAACGGGTTGTGTTGGAGAAACAGTTATAACCACAGGAGCAGAGGTATGAGCAAAGTTTCCAAAGTAGCTAACTGTTACAGTATAGGTTCCTGACTCTTTAGCTGTAAAGAAATTTCCTTTCGCACCGGCAATGACCACACCGTTCTTTTTCCATTGAAATGTATAGCAGCTTGGAATACTTCCACCCGTAAGAATCACAGAATCGCCTTTGCAAAAGTTAATGGTGCCTGATAAAGTTTTGCAGGTGTAACAGGCTGAGGTAAATTAATCCAAGCTGAATAGCTTCGCGGAGGTAATTCAATATACATCTGTCCGCTGCCATTTACAATTGCATAAGGAAAATTTGAATTACCCAAAACATCTAACAAGGTATCTCCAACAGTACTGTGAAATGGCGAGCCTGCATTAATCTGCTGATCAACTTTTAAAGTAGTGTTACCATAATTAATTGCCACTATCACATCTTTATTCGGATAACAACTGAAACCACCGCCACCGCTTAATTGATAGATCAAGCACTTATCGGCACTGCCTGAAATGTAGTTACTGCTAAAAGGTGTAGAAAAGCGGTTGAGATATTCTTTAAATGCAGTTTGATAAATAAACTTGCGATGCAAATCCATCAGGTAATCAATTTGGGCTTTATATGTGTTTAAATAATAATCAGGATAATAAACGCAAGGCATACCTACGGAGTTATTGGTAAGCAAATAAGTGTAAGCAAGTATCGGGTCAATATCGCAAGCTTGTGCCGCAGTTCTGAAATCATGATTATTTACAAACGTTACCACGTTGTAACCATTTGCACCTGCACCATCAACCATTCCACTCTGAAAAATATTTCGTGTGTCATACGAACCTATATTATCACAAGCTTCTTTTAATGATCCCTGCAAAGCAAAATCAAAAACACGCGGTTTAATATTTTGTTGCGCGGCCACAGTCATGTTAGCAGTAACATTATCAATCCAACCTTTTAATGATGCAGGATTGTAATCATAAAACTCGCCAACAAACATGGGAGGATTGATACCATTACTGTTAAGATTGTTGAGCAACTCAGCAGTAAACTGGTAAGAATAATTTTTTACTGCATCAGCCCTGTAGCCTTGCACACCAACACTATCCCACATCCAACGTGTCCATGTAAAAAGTGTATCACGTGTATTGGTAACGGCTTGGTCATAAAAAAAAAATGGAGTATCCCAATCGCCACACAGGCAGGTAGGATTTCCATTGGGTTTGAAACATTCGTAATTCATTTGTCCGCGCCCGCTTGCCATGTTACCAAAGTTAGTATTGGTCTGGTAAATTACCGTATCTTTTAATTCAGCACCATTAACATCATAGTACAAACTGTAAATGTAGTGGTCAGAATAATCGCCATTGTCATTAACCATCGTGATATAAAATTTATCGCCCACAGCATAGAACATTGTGGTATCCATCACTACTTTAAATTCATCAATGCCACAACCCCCATTGTCAATTGTTGCCACTACATTTTGTGCAAGACCAATGCTGTCACTACCTTGTCCGCATAAACCTCCACCGTTATTTGCAGTTTCAGTTACACTTCCAATAGGATTGCTTGAAATTCTTCCGGTGCGTACATAAAACTTATATGGCTTATTATAATAATCAGCAGATTGTGATGCAGAGCGAATGCGAAAATAATAAGTGCCTGCTCCACGTCCGGTAGTGCCGCCAATAGTCATGGTGCACCTGAAACGGTCAGAGGGAAATGCTCCATCACCATTATTATGTTTTGTGAGATTATAATTTTTTATCCATCCGCCTACCGGTGTGTTATCCTCGGGAGTGCCTCCGTTGCGATGATTGTAAACCATATCGCCAATAGCTTTTAAATTATATTGATTAAAAGTGGTAATCATATTTTGGATTTTAGGTTTGTTACCAAAACCTGTATTTCCCAAACCCGGACCGCCAACATTAAAAAGATCTCTTATATCATAACCATTGCTGCCATTGCCCGATGCTGATGCACTCATTGGAGGGCACCATATCATAGTAAAACCTGCATCGCTCCATTCTTTGGCTCGTACATTAATAGTGTCAACCCAAAATGCGCCTTGCGAAGTTTTAGGATAATCCCAATACCAGCCCTGCAACATAAAATCCTGGGCATGACAAATATTAATAGAACACATGCTCAGACAAAAGCATGCTCGCAGTAATTTTAATTTCATAAGAGTGAAGTTTTATTGCTTAACAAATTTGTAATTGATCTGGCGTTGGTGGTTCGTGATCTTTACAAAATAAATTCCTTGGGCTATATCGTTAAGTTGAGTCTGATTCAACTGATTAATTCCTTCTGATACTTCAAAATTTACAGAGCACACAATAGCGCCTGTTGAAGAATAAATATCAAGAGTTATTTCATCATCCTTATCAGAAAAATAACTGATGACGAATTGATCAATACATGGATTTGGGAAGAAATTTAAAATATCAGAAACTGTATTGTCTTTAAGTTTCAGAGCAATAATTTGTGAATAATATTGCGAACCGTTTTTGTCAACTTCCCGCAAACGATAATAAATTACACTCGTTCCCAAACGATTTATGTTCTTATCCAAATAATAGTAATTCTTGAAAACAGTACTTTGAGTTTGCGCAGTTTGAGTTGATATTTCACTGAAATTAATTCCGTCAACGCTGCGTTCAAGAATAAAATGATCTGCGTTAATTTCATTAGTTGTTGTCCAGTAAACATTTCCATCATTGCCTTTTAACTCTGCATTAAATGCAACTAAGTTAACAGGTAACGGTGATAGTAAAACACTTTGAATAGAAAAATCTCCTAAGTTGCTTATCCCAGAAACTGCCCGTGTATAAGGATTTCCGCCTGCTACAGGGCCATAAGCCTGGGTAGTAATCCAACTTCCCCCATTATGATAAACGATAGCGCAATTGGTGCGATCGAATGAAGTCAATTCATCAGCGCCTGCATATTGAAATGAGAGATCAAGATTTGAACCTCCGGTAACAGTTTCTCCAAGCACCCACGTGCGATCAACATAATCAGTACTTATTTGAGTACCTGCTCCATTGGTTCCTCCTGTCCATACAGTTGAGAATACACGGGCCGTTATGTTATCAGTAGTTCCTGTATTAGTAATTGTAACTGGACGATAGTCTGTTGAGCTGTTGCCGATAGGATATAAAATTGAAGTGCTACGTACTGTTGGTCCTACCTGTCTTTGTTCTAAAACTCCTGTTCCATCAGTAACAATAAATGAGTTTGAGGAACCTCCGGATATAGCACCTGTTGAAGAAACAGTTTGCCCGTTAAGTCCTTCAATGGTTAGATTATTATTTGCAAGAGAAACATTTCCAATAACTAACCAAAGAGTATCCTGAATAGTATCATTGCCCGATACCAACGAAATACCTGCTGCGTTATTAATTTCAACGTAAGGAAAATGTGTTCCTATGCCTGAGATATTTTGCAAAGAAGTGCCTCTGAAAAAAACAGCTTTATGATTGATACCAAAAGTGCCTCCTGTACGATTCCAGTTTCCTCTTACTTCCAGATCACCCTGGTTAGCATTGGTTCGATCGCCTAAATAAAACAGACCGCCTGTTTGAGTAACATCACCTGTTACTAAAGTTACGTAAGTATCATAATCGAAATTTAATTCCCCACCCGAAATTAAAAGATTATTAATTGTGGTTGCTCCATAATCTGTAATGCCGTAAGCGGCATTGTAACCTCCAAAATAAATGCTGCCGTTGTTGACTACTAACGTTCCGTCAATAGTCCAGTCTTTAAAACCGGCACCTGTTAAACGTGTAATGAATTGGCCGGGAGTATTCATTGTAAAATCGTAGCAACTAATATTACCAAAATTTGTAATGATACTGCCAAGATGCGTATAGCTATCACGTGATACCGGATTGGTTGCGCTTCCGTTAGCTGTGGTGCTAACC
This sequence comes from Bacteroidia bacterium, assembly GCA_039931675.1. Lineage (GTDB taxonomy): Bacteria > Bacteroidota > Bacteroidia > AKYH767-A > OLB10 > JAEUTH01. The sequence continues at coordinate 6,479 of JBDTRM010000185.1, forward strand.
GTAAAATAACGCACCATGTCAGGTGTTGAGTTAGGAGGAAGACTGCCTGAAGGATTTGCTGATGGCACCTGCCCGTAAATTCCTCCGCATGTATTACTGCAATTATAGGCGCAGTATCCAAACCAGTTAAATGATGACGGAACACCGGCACTTCCTTTCAAATGTGCCCAGGCAATTTTAAATTCACGCCTGTCTTCGCCTGAAATATTCCCTGAAGCAACAAAACCATCACTAACATCATTAACTCCACTACCAAGTGCGTTGTTTCCAAAACCCACACCAAGCCATCCACCTGTTCCATTTGCATTTCCAATAATTCCGAAATTGCTGGATGGATTAAGACACCGAGAATAAAGAAAAGCATCTGCCCTAAAAGGAAGATTTGGTGTCAGACCTTCGGCAAAATAACCGGTAAGATTTCCATTAGTATTATTTCCACCATTTACAGGCACTATCGGATTAAAATCAAAATACATAATGACGCTTTCATAAATATTTGCATTACGAACCATTACATAAAGCGTATCAGCATCCCAAGTCAAATGCCATGTTTGCCCGCCCGATGTGTAGGTGTTTGAATTTGCAGTTCCATACTCATTTGCATTCGTTAACTGATCATCAATAACAGCATTAGCGTACTGCGCATTTGAATTGAAAAAACAAAATGCAAATGCAATTGTAAAAATGATTTTATAGAATAAAGAAGAGGGGTAATTTTTTATCATTAAAGGCAAAATAATCTATTGTTATTCGGGATCCGGGTGGCGCAATTTAAAAAATATACTGACTTAATGTGTAAAATTTACACTAAGCATTAAAATTATGGGGCTTATGAATGATGTTTGCAGTTTCGGATTGTTTTCGTGAATTGATTTTGTAAATTTTTATACAGAATTAAACTGCGCTAAAACTAAATTTATTTTCTTTCTAAGGGTTACACATTAGAGGTTTCCCGTATAAAGGATATAACATTTTAATTCCCGTCAATTATGTCAACAACAAAAAAAATGTACCTAACAGGTACCTGCCTGGCTATTGTTTTAATTATTGCCTCATGCGATTCGTCCAGAAAAAATGTAACGGAAAATTATGCTGATTCTGCAACTTCTGTAACTGATGAAGTCGTTCCTGAATCAAATACTGAATCGTATAATTTAATTGTAGAAAATGAATTTAAGAATGCTTTGGAAAATCCTTTCTCAACATTTTCAATTGATGTGGATGGTGCAAGTTATTCTAATGCCCGTAGATTTATTTCGCAAAATCAATTACCTCCAAAAGATGCCGTGCGTGTAGAAGAGTTTATCAATTACTTTGAATACGATTACCCGCAGCCCACAGATAATAAGCCTTTCAATGTAATTACAAACAGTGCAACGTGCCCGTGGAATTCTGCACATCAGTTGATACAGATTGCATTGCAAGGCAAAAAAATTCCTTTTGATGAATTACCTCCATGCAATTTGGTTTTTCTTGTTGATGTTTCAGGTTCGATGGATGATAATACAAAACTGCCTTTAGTAAAGCGTTCATTAAAAGCATTAACCAAACAGTTGCGAAACACAGACTATATTGCATTAGTGGTGTATGCAGGTGCAGCAGGGCAAGTGTTGCCATCAACAAGCGGAGATGAAAAAGAAACGATAGAAGATGCAATAGATAATTTGAAAGCAGGTGGCTCAACTGCCGGTGGTGCGGGATTGGAATTAGCTTATAAAATTGCTGAAGAAAATTTTGAAAGCAAAAGCAGCAACAGGATTATACTTTGTACCGATGGTGATTTTAATATAGGTGCCAGCAGCGATGCAGAGATGACACGTTTAATAGAATCAAAACGCGATGCGGGAATTTATATCACTGTGCTTGGTTTTGGAATGGGCAATTACAAGGATTCAAAAATGGAAGCAATAGCAGACCACGGCAATGGAAATTATTTTTACATAGATAATTTTGATGAAGCAAAAAAAGTTTTGGTAACACAATTGGACGGCACTTTATATACGATAGCAAAGGATGTAAAAATCCAGGTTGAGTTTAATCCGGCATTAGTGAAATCATATCGTTTAATCGGTTACGAAAACCGTGCACTGAACAAAGAAGATTTTACAAACGATAAAAAAGATGCGGGCGAAATTGGTGCAGGTCATACTGTTACTGCCTTTTATGAAGTGGATTTAAAGAACGGCAATGAGGATAATTTAACTGCTGATGCGGTCTCATCAAAATATTCTGAAACAAAAGTGAAAGCCGAAGCAATGACAAGCGATGAATTAATGACTGTGCATTTACGTTACAAGTTACCCGATGAAAACAAAAGTGAAGCGATGAACACAGTGATTAAAAATGAAAAGAACCCATTTGAAAATGCACCCACTGATTTTCGTTTTGGTGCTGCAGTTGCGCAATATGCCATGTTACTCCGCGATTCGCAATTTAAAGGAACTGCATCATTGAAGCATATAATTGAAACCGCAAAAAATGCAACCGGCAAGGATACTAATGGTTACAGAAAAGATTTTATTGAGATGGTGGAGGAAACAGAAGATTTGTTGAGAAAATAAGTCTTCCCTATCAAATTTTCCCTGCATCAATCAACAACTTAGTTTTAAGAATACTTGCTATACTTAATGCATCACGAATTTCACCTCGCATGGCCATTTCAAATAATTCGCTGAATGGAATTTTTTTAATAGTGAGTTGTTCTGTTTCTTCCGGTTCACTTTCGCCAAAGGTTAAACCTTTCGCAATAAAAGTAGCGCTCGTTTCATCGCTTGCTGCATTGCTTAGCTGCATCTCCATAATCAATTCATAATGCGTTGCTGTAATGCCGCACTCTTCAAGCAATTCACGCTTTGCTGTATCAAGTGGTGATGTTCCTTCAGGGCATCCGCCTTCACATACTTCCCATTCATAGGTTTGTGTGGGGTAACGAAACTGTCCAACAATCCAGGTGTTGTAATCATCATCAAGCGGAATAATAGCAACGGCAATATTTTTGAAATGCACCTTGCTATAAATGCTCTGTTTACCTGATGGATTAATTACATCATGTTCCTCGGTGCGAATCCAGGGGCTTTCATACTTAATGTGTTTTGCCAAAGTTTTCCAGGGGCTTTCCATTTTTTATTTATAACGATGAATGATTTTTTTCAAATGCAACAGTAAGCAGATTTCACAGTTTATTCAAAACTATACTTTCGCCAAAAAAATAAAACAGCATTTCAAATGAGAACATCATACAAATGGGGTTTAATAATTGGCGGTCTTGGTTTTGCATGGTTCGTTGGCGAATACTTATTCGGACTGCATAACAAGTATATCAAGTTGCAACCTGTCATCACCAATTTTGAATTGATCATTCCAATTTTATGTATCGGTTTAGGCTTGCGCCAGGTGAAGCTAAAAGATTTTAATGGCTCAATAACATTCAGCGAGGCATTTAAAGAAGGTTTGATAATGTCAGCTATTGCCGCATGTTTATCAGTAGTGGGTGTGTGCATATATTTCAAAGCAATCAATCCCGGGTGGACTGATTTTATGATTGAAACTTCAAAACAAGTTGCAAAAGAAAAAGGAGAGAGCATTGCGAAGGCAGCCGACTTTGCAAAAATTTATTTCAGCCTGAACAGTTATATCGTACAAAGCTTTATCGGCACACTTGGTTTTGGAGGAGTAATTTCACTTATCGTTGCTCTTGTTATTAGGAATAAGAAAAGCTGATTTTTTATTAATGAAGTGTTGAGAGCGTAATTTCAAGCCAGAGAAGCAAAAGCAAAAACCGCCCGCAAACTTTCTTGCGTCAATTGTGGATAATTTTCAAGGACTTGTTTTTCTGTCCATCCAGCCTTAAAAAGCCCAAGAAGAAACTCTACGGAAAGGCGAGTTCCCTTGACCAATGGTTTGCCCATTAGTATTTGTTGGTCTGAATGAATATGATTTTTCCAATCCATAGTTTTTTGTTTATAGACAAAATTAATAACTAAAGTTGATGTTTGTTAACTTCTTTATTAAAAGAAATCTTTTTCTGTTGATGATTCTTCACATCTTCATAACTAAATACAACCTCGCCATCTTCCACAAATATGCTGCTTATGCTCACCGTTGAAATTATATTTCCACGATTCATCAAAACATTTGTTCGCAAATCACCATCACCTGCTTCGTGATGAAATCGCAAAATATCCTCAGGCAATTTTTTGATTTTATTTTTAAGCCACTCGTCAAACCATTTTACTCTTAGCTGATGCATTTCATCATCATACAAACTTGCGCTTGACCAGATGTGATAATTATCTGATGATAGCTCTTTAAAAAATATTTTTCTTCCATCCCATCTTATTTCGGCAAGCTGTTGTTCATCATTAAAATCCACAACTATCATTGTAAAAGGTTCTATATTTTCAAAGTCATATTGCTTCGAAAAATCTTCCATCGAATCAAAACCAAAACTATCCAACACAATCAAGCCCCTGCTTTTGCGATATGGTGGCATGAAAATATGGGGTTTAAAAGCACCGTTAAGCAAACAGGTAATTCGCTCATACGATGTTGCAATCCATGTGCCTCCGCCAGTTGTGTCTTTCGGAAACAAAAGTTTTTTTCCATTCACTTCATAAATTTCAGGCAGCAAGGCAGATGGACGGGAATAGTGTTCATCGCGATTTTGTGTTAGCACAAAAGAATTTTTATTAATGGGGATGAAGGTTACAGTGCACATTGAGAATTATTTCTTATCAATTTTCCTTTTCTCTTTGGCAGGAGGCAAAAAGTTATCCGATGTAATTACAGGCTTTCCTGTTTTTAATTCCAATGCAAGTCGTGCATCCTTTGCAATTTTGCCGCCTTTCTTTCCTGCATTTGCATTTTGTATTAAACCTTTGGCTTCTTCAGTTTCTGCAATTTGTCTTGTTGAAAGTTCTGCAAGTGCAGTAAAAATAAGCTCTGCTTCTGTCATGTGGTCGCGCAGGTTTTGCGATTTCAAACCTTTTAAATCTTTATGGTTCTTTACCGTTAAACCTGTCCATTCCCGGTGAATTATATTTGTAAGAAAAGCAAACTCATCTGATTTTTACACTCCACTTTCTTTCCAATAATCGGTTAATTTATTTCTCGTTTCCTGGCCCGACATGCGCTGCTGTATCCACTTTTCGCTTCTTCCCAATTGTTGCCAGTTTTGTCTTGCCCTGTCTAAACTTTGTTCCGGGTCGGCAATCTCCTGCATTCGCTCATAACCAACTTTTGCAAGCCATTGCTTGAATGGCTCTGCTTTGGGTGAGGGAATGGATTGGATGATGCGAAGTAAGTTTTGAGTGTTCGCACAATCTGTTTCTCGCATTTTACCATCAGGCGCTTCAAGTTTGAACTGTCGACAAATTGTCGACAGTTCAATCCCGTCTTCCATCTTAACTCTGATTTTCATTTTAAACCAATAGTCGCGAGGGTTGCTGCTATCTGTTAAAATGCTTACAGTATCAACAATAGAAAAATACCATTGCTCCTCTCCTGCATCCCAATGCGATCTTACTTTTTTACTTTCAAATAATTTTATGTTGCTCATAGTATCTATATTTTAAAATGGTTTTGATATTAACTTTGATTCAAATATCAAACTATAATTGGGGCAATAAGTGAGTGTTGAAAAATTAAATCAGGTGCGGATTTTCAAACTTTGTTTGCACTGAACAGTATTTTTTTCTCCTCCAAAAAATCACTCTTCCTTTTAAAGGAATATATTCGCGCCTCAAAAAAATTACAACATGTTACGTACACACAATTGCGGAGAACTTAACGCTCAACATATTAATCAGACAGTTACACTTTGCGGATGGCTGCAACGCTCGCGCGATTTAGGCGGCATGACCTTTATTGATTTGCGCGACCGTTATGGATTAACGCAATTGGTTTTTAATATGGAAACCAATGCTGAATTGTGCACTCAAGCACGTTCCCTTGGCCGTGAGTTTGTGTTACGCATCGCAGGAAAAGTCATAGAGCGAAGCAGCAAAAATCCAAAAATGCTAACCGGAGATATTGAAATTGAAGTTGAAAATTTAGAAATATTAAACAGCGCAAAACTTCCTCCCTTCACTATTGAAGATGAAACTGATGGTGGCGATGATTTACGAATGAAATATCGCTACCTCGATATACGGAGAAATATAGTTCGTAAAAATTTAGAACTGCGTCACCGCGTATGTCAGCAAACACGCAGGTTTTTAGATGGACAAGGGTTTATTGAAGTGGAAACTCCCGTACTGATAAAATCAACTCCTGAAGGTGCGCGTGATTTTGTTGTTCCATCGCGAATGAACCAGGGAGAATTTTATGCTTTGCCACAATCACCACAAACATTCAAGCAATTATTGATGGTGGCTGGTATTGATAAATATTTTCAAATTGTAAAATGCTTTCGCGATGAAGATTTGCGTGCCGATCGCCAGCCTGAGTTTACACAGATAGATTGTGAAATGAGTTTCATTGAGCAGGAGGATATTTTAAATGTGTTTGAAGGATTGACAAAAGATATTTTTAAAACTGTGAAAGGTGTTGACTTACCGGATTTTCCAAGAATGACTTACGATGAATCAATGAAATATTATGGAAACGATAAACCTGATATTCGTTTTGAAATGAAGTTTAATGACCTCACCCCCGGCCCCTCTCCTAAGGAGAGGGGAGTGCTTGCCGGAAAAAATTTCAAAGTATTTGATGATGCAGAATATGTTGTAGCAATTTCGGCAAAAGGCTGTTCAGAATATACACGTAAACAGTTAGATGAATTAACTGAATTTGTAAAACGTCCTCAGATAGGCGCAACAGGTTTGATTTATATTAAATGCAATGCTGATGGAACTTTAAAATCATCAGTTGATAAATTTTATAATGAAGATGATTTGAAAAAAATTGCAGCGCATTGCAATGCAGCATCAGGTGATTTAATTTTAATTCTTGCCGGAACAAAATTAAAAACACAAAAAGCAATGAGTGAGTTGCGTCTGGAAATGGGCAACAGGCTTGGCTTGCGAACGAAAGATGTTTTTAAGCCATTATGGGTTTTAGATTTTCCATTGCTTGAATTTAATGAAGAAGATAACAGATATTTTGCGATGCATCATCCCTTCACAGCGCCTAAGCCTGAAGACTTTTCAAAACTTACAACAGAACCGGGAGCAGTAAAAGCAAATGCTTATGATTTGGTGATTAACGGTGTTGAAATTGGCGGAGGTTCTATCCGGATTCATAATAAAGATTTGCAAAACCAAATGTTCGGCATACTTGGATTTACAGATGAACAAGCACAAGCGCAGTTTGGCTTTTTAATGAATGCTTTTGAATTTGGTGCACCACCGCATGGGGGCATTGCATTCGGTTTGGATAGGCTATGCAGCATGATAGGCGGTGCAGATGGCATTCGTGATTTCATAGCTTTTCCAAAAAATAATTCAGGCCGCGATGTAATGATTGATGCACCGTCAACAATTGATGAAAAGCAATTGAAGGAATTGAATCTTGCTCTGATCAAAAATTAGTTGCATTGCCTCTGGTTGGCGTTTTTTTCACCAACCACTCCGTCATGGTTGGTGAAAAAAAACACCAACCATAAGAACGAAAGTCCCATATTTCTCTACAGCGATTTACTCAAAAAGATCACGATGTGTTCGAATGGTATTTAAGTTTTGATCTTTCAAAACCTTCATACATTCATTAATCATTACTTCAGGCGGTGGCGGCAGTGCTCCGGCATTACGCATTAATGCAATTGTTTGTTCGCTTGCAGCGTTCAAATCTCCATTTACAATTGCAAAGCGATTTTCATAACGATGCTCTGCAGTGAGCAACTGTGTTTCCAATACCTGGTTATGATTTAAATTTACAAACTCGGCCAATGCATTTACCACAGCTCCCTGTTGCTCTAAAACTTCTCGTACACTGCAATAAATAGTTTTATACTTAGGCACTTTTATCGGGTGACCTGCACTATCAATAACTAAATTTCCCTCTTTGTCATATTGATAATCTAAACCATCAGGCACAACTTTATTTTCATTGTAATCTGTAAGCGACCTGCTTGGAATCCCTACATCAGCATTTTTTATAATGAGGTTAACTGCATAATCATACTTAAAACTATTTGATTCATGCGTGTCAAAACGTATCCATTCATCACCCAGGTCTTTTGTGCTGATGCGCATTAATTCATCCTCTATACCGGCATTGGAAGGAAGCCGTGATTTATTTTGAACTTTCAAAATTACGTAAGTCATTCCTTTCGACCGGGCAACACGTGTGAGGCTGTCAACATCCTTATAATTCTGATAATATTGTTTCACCTGCATAAATTCGTAATACGATTTACGCGCTCCTTCTTTTGTTCCGTTATTCAACATTTGCACTGCATGAGCATAAGAAAAAGCTGCAGCATTTTGTTTTGATTTTATCAGTTCATCATCAACATCAATGGTATTGAAAACTACTTTCCTGTTATTGTTTTTTAGAAACAGATCGGGCAGACTTTTCACTCTTGTTTGCCGCCTTCGAATGGTCATGTAAAGGTTATATATCTGATCATAATTTTGAGGGTTACCTTCTTTTTTCAAAAATGCTATTTGCCTCAGATCAGCCTCCTGTGCTATATTGTAAGCCAATTCAATATTAGCAATCTCTTCCTGGTTTTCAGGATTACGGAGTAGTTTTTTATAAGCCAGTTCTATGGCAGAATTGTAATCACCATGTTTCAGCGCCTTCTCACTGCTTGCGCATGAAGCAAAAAATAAAACTGAAGAAAATAAAATGATAAAATTTTTCATGAAATTAAAGTTGATGCAATACAGTTAATCATGCACAATGCCACAAAGTTATTTTTTATGATGGATACATGAACAAGGTGAAAATGGAAATTTGAAAATGGAAATTTGGACTAACACTTTCGGAAAGTTCCTTCCACTTTCCGAAAGTTGAACGAAAAGAAATTGGAAAAGGGACACCACAAACAGATTGCTTCTTCCGATAGCTATCGGGATCGCAATGACGAATTACCATATTACCCTATTTCCTAATCCCCAATTCCCAATTCCCATCACCCTATTCTCTTTTTACTATTTTTAGCCGCTCATAAAATTCACTCCATTAATGTTTGCTGCCATAGCCCGTTTTATTTTACGCAACCGCATCCTGCTGTTAATCATCATGGCTATAGCAACTGCTTTTTTTGCATGGAAGGCTACCAAGGTGGAATTGAGTTATGAGTTTGCAAAAATTTTACCTTCAACAGATTCAACGTATATTGAATATGAAAAATTTAAAAGTCAATTCGGACTTGACGGAACCGTGATGGTGATTGGCATTAAAGACAGTGATTTTTTTCGTCTTAATAAGTTTAACGCCTGGTGTGAATTAGGCAATAACATTAAGAAGATTGATGGTATTGAAGCTGTGGTAAGTGTAGCCCGCTTAATTAATATTGTGCGCAATGATTCTACTCACCAGTTTGATATCCGTTCAATCGCAACTGACAAACTTCAAACACAGGCCGAAGTGGACAGCATTAAAGCTTTGATTTTTTCGCTTCCTTTTTATGATAATTTCATTATTAATAAAGATGAGCATGCGCACTTAATGGCCATAACTTTTGACAATAAAAAGTTAAACACCAAAAGCAGGATTGACATTGTGGATGAAATAAAAACTCAGGCCGATGCCTTCTCGGCAAAAAACAAAGTTGAATTGCATTACAGCGGAATGCCATATATACGCACGGCTATTTCAGGAAAAATATCGCATGAAATGAAATTGTTCCTGGTGCTTTCAATAATAGTATGTGCAATTATTCTTTTTGTTTTTTTCCGGTCATTTACCATTGTGTTTTTTTCGCTGGTTGTGGTGCTTGTAGGTGTAACATGGTCACTTGGTTCTATTGTTTTATTGGGATACAACATTACTGCGCTAACAGGGCTTATACCTCCACTCATTGTCGTTATCGGAATTCCTAACAGCATTTTGCTGCTGAATAAATATCATACAGAGTACAACCGTCATAACAACCAGGGTATGGCGCTTTCACGGATGATACAGCGCATTGGCCTTACTACTTTCCTCGCTAACGTTACCACTTCCATCGGTTTTTTTGTGTTTTATTTTACCGGTAGTAAATTGCTTGTTGAGTTTGGCCTTGTTGCTTCGCTTAATGTAATGGCTACTTATCTAATTTCATTAGTATTGATTCCCATTGTGTTCAGTTTTCTGTCGCCACCTCATACCAAACAAACAAAGCATCTTGAAGCTAAACGCTTAAATTTTATTTTAGAAAAAATTGACACCATTGTTCGTTACCATTATCGCAAAGTGTTTGCTGTAGTAATTATTATTTGTGCCGTTTCATTTGTTGGAATGTATAAAATTAAAGCCGTAGGTTATGTGGTGGATGATCTGCCGGCAAAAGATCCTATTTACACCGACATGAAATTTTTTGAAGAAAACTTTCATGGTGTACTCCCGCTTGAAATTTCTATTGATACCCGAAAACCCAATGGAGTTTTAAACATTGGCACTTTGCATAAAATCAATAAGCTCGAAAAAATACTTGCATCATATCCTGAATTTTCAAAACCCATTGCAATTGTTGATGCTATTAAATTTACTAACCAGGCATTTAATTATGGCAATGAAAAAGCATTCACTTTACCGCTTAGTACATTGCAACTTGCTGATTTATCAGGCTACCTGGGCAGGAACAAAAATAACCCATCAATGTTTAAGTCATTTATTGACAGCACCAAACAAATGACAAGGATTAGCGTACAAATGGCTGATATAGGTTCAGTAAAAATGAAACCTCTGCTTAAAGATCTCACGCTGCGTGTTGACTCCATTTTTCCAAAAGACCAATTTAAAACAGTTATTACCGGCAACAGTTTAAATTTTTTAAAAGGCAATGATTACCTCGCTAAAAATTTAATTGAGAGTTTGTTTCTTGCCATCATACTCATCACCATCATCATGTTTGTTTTGTTCATGAGTCCGCGCATGATCCTGATTTCAATTTTGCCAAGCATAGTTCCGCTGATCATTACAGCAGGCATCATGGGCTTTTTTGATATTCATCTTAAGCCTTCCACTATTTTAATTTTCAGTATTGCATTTGGTATTGCCAGCGACCAGACTATTTATTTTTTAACCAAATACCGTTTTGAAATGAAACACTCCAGCACCATTTCAAATGCAGTAACGCTCACCATACGCGAAACCGGTGTGAGCATGATTTATACTTCCATTATTCTCTTCTGCGGATTCGGAATTTTCACCGCTTCACAATTTGGCGGTACTGCTTCACTTGGTAAATTAATTTCCATTACTCTTTTGGTTGCAATGCTTTCCAACCTGATTTTGCTACCGTCATTTCTCATTGCCCTCGAACGCAGGCTAACAACTAAAGCATTTCTCGAAGATCCCTTTATTCAAATGTATGACGAAGAGGAAGATATTGATTTGAATGAGTTGGAGATTAGAAAAAATGGGGATTAGGTTTTTCGTCATGGCGATCCCGATAGCTATCGGGAGAAGCAATCTGTTGATGATTAACGTCATTGCGATAAATAAACCGAAATGCAATACACATGCGACAGCGTGTAACAATGAACTTTATTTCGTTCGAGAACTAATAACCAAATACATTTCTTTTCAAATAAAACAAATCCCCTACATTTGAACGGTTCAGTGAAAGTGACAATGGCAGAAATAATTCAGTCTAAAATGCCTTCGTTACTTCGTCACCTCGTCCCTTAGTCACAACAAATTAACAAATATGAAAGGAATCATTTTAGCAGGAGGTTCAGGTACACGATTGCATCCGCTTACGCTTGCAATGAGCAAGCAAATGATGCCGGTGTATGATAAGCCTATGATTTATTATCCGCTCTCAATCCTAATGCTGGCGGGCATTCGCGAAATACTTGTTATTTCCACTCGCCATGATTTGCCGCACTTTAAAAGATTACTTGGCGATGGAAAAAATCTCGGTTGCGATTTTCAATATGCTGAACAAGCTATGCCGAACGGACTTGCACAGGCATTTGTAATCGGTGAAAAATTTATCGGCAATGATAGTGTAGCGCTGATTCTTGGTGACAATATTTTTTACGGTTCAGGGATTCAACATTTGTTACAAAGCAATAACAATCCTGATGGTGGTGTGGTATTCGCTTATCACGTAAGCGACCCCGAACGTTATGGTGTGGTTGAGTTTGATAAAAACATGAAAGCAGTTTCCATTGAAGAAAAACCACAAAATCCGAAATCGAATTATGCGGTGCCCGGTTTATATTTTTATAATAATGACGTAATACGAATTGCCAAAGAATTAAAACCAAGCCCGCGCGGTGAGTATGAAATTACAGATGTGAATAAAGAATATTTACAAAACGGAAAATTAAAAGTTGGGATATTAGATAAAGGTACTGCATGGTTAGATACAGGCACATTTGCTTCATTAATGCAGGCTTCCCAATTTGTACAAGTAATTGAAGAGCGGCAGGGATTAAAAATCGGTTGTATTGAAGAGGTTGCTTTCAGGCAAGGTTACATTACTAAAAATGATTTGACTAAAATTGCCGAGCCATTATTGAAAAGCGGATATGGGAAATATTTAATGGGATTGATGGAGGAATGAAATTATGAATTATAAATTACAAATTTTAGATTCCATTTGACAACAATAAATTTATAATTCAAAATTTAAAATCTATAATTTTTTAACAGCGCGTGGATAGACAAACAAAAATATTAGTTACGGGTGGTGCAGGCTTTATCGGTAGCTGGGCTGCGCAAAAATTAGCCGATGATGCCGATAATTATGTTGTAGTGGTTGACAACCTGCTTACAGGAAAACTTGAAAACATTCCAACATCAACGCATAAAAATTTCAAGTTTATTAAAGCTGATGTTAATGATTTCAGGGATATTTCAAGCATCTTTCACTCCTACTCATTCGACTATGTGTTTCATTACGCAGCCGTAGTTGGTGTGCAGCGAACATTACAAAATCCATCGCTTGTTTTGGATGACCTTACAGGTTTGAAAAACATTTTGAACCTTTCAAAAAACACAGGTGTAAAACGTGTTTACTATTCCTCATCTAGTGAAGTTTATGGCGAACCTGTGGAGTATCCGCAAAACGAACATACCACTCCGCTTAACTCGCGGCTGCCTTATGCAATTGTAAAAAATGTTGGCGAAGCCTACCTGCGCGCATACAAGCAAGAGTATGATTTGGATTTCACCATCTTCCGTTTCTTTAATACTTATGGTCCGAAACAAAGTACTGACTTTGTGATGACTAAATTTTTAGATGCAGCATTAAGCAATGCAGATGTAACAATTTATGGCGATGGTGCTCAAACCCGCACTTTCTGCTATATCGAAGATAATGCAGATGCCTGCCTTAATGCATTTTATAAAAATAAATTTGTAAACGATGTTGTAAATATTGGTAATGATAAAGAAACTAGTGTACTTGAATTGGCTGAAACCATCATTCGTTTATCAGATTCAAATTCAAAAATTGTACATCTCCCCCCGCTCAAAGAAGGTGATATGACACGCAGGCAACCCGACATTACAAAAATGCGCGAACTCCTGGAACGCCCGTTAATGCTGCTTGATGATGGAATTAAACTGCTGATGAATTCAAAACAATTTAGAAAATAACCACGGCCCCCACAAATGCATTCTCTGAAAGAACTTCAAGCCTTGGTGCAACAGGAAATTGATTCTCTTCAAATCAAAACATCACCTCATGATTTGTACGAACCTATTCGCTACTCCATGTCATTAAGTGCTAAACGTATAAGGCCTGCGTTAGTATTATTAGGTTGTGAATTATTTGGAGGTGATGCTCGTAAAGCAGTAAAAGCATCAATAGGTATTGAACTGTTTCACAACTTCACATTACTGCACGATGACATCATGGACAATGCACCCTTGCGGAGAAATCAACCAACTGTGCACACCAAGTGGAATAGTAATGTTGCAATACTCAGTGGCGATGCCATGTTTACGAAAGCATTTCAGCAAATGATGATGGTTGATGATGAGGTGATGCGACCTGTGTTGAATTTATTTTCAGAAACTGCTTTATCAGTTTGCGAAGGTCAGCAGTTAGATATGGATTATGAAAAGGTGTTGAATATAAAGATTGAAGATTACCTCAATATGATTACTTTAAAAACTGCTGTGCTGCTTGCAGCAAGTTTGAAAACAGGAGCATTGATTGCAAAAACAAATGATGAAAATGCAATTCATATTTATGAGTATGGAAAAAATCTTGGTATTGCTTTTCAACTACAGGATGATATTTTAGATGTGTATGCCGACCCCGAAAAATTCGGAAAACAAATAGGTGGAGATATTATCGCAAACAAAAAAACTTACTTGTTACTCACCGCTTTATACAAAGCCAACATTGACCAATACGAAGCATTAAGCGAATTACTCAATGACCGCAAAGAGCGTTTCTTGCCTTATGAAAAAGTAAATCGCATCACAACAATTTATGATGAATTAGGTGTAAAAGAAATTACCGAAACAGAAGTGAACAAATATTACAATGAAGCATTGAAGCATCTCAACAAAATTGAAATAAGTGATGAGAATAAAAAAGTGCTTAGGGAGTTTGGAGCGCATTTGATGAAAAGGGAATTGTAAATGGAATTCACAGACGAATACTTTATGCGCGAAGCACTTCGCGAAGCACGCAAAGCTTTTGATGCTGACGAAGTTCCTGTTGGCGCTGTGATAGTGGTGAATCAAAAAATAATTGCGCGCGCACATAATTACACCGAACGTTTAACCGACCCAACAGCACATGCAGAGATGCAGGCTTTTACTGCCGCAACAAATCACTTTGGTGCAAAGTATTTAGATGAATGTACTTTATATGTTACCCTCGAACCATGTGTAATGTGTGCAGGTGCCAGCTTCTGGACACAGATAGGAAGAATTGCTTTTGGAGCGTATGATGATAAACGTGGCTTTTCTGTTTACAATAAAAATATTCTCCATCCCAAAACGACCATCACAGGCGGAGTGCTTGAAGAAGAATGCGGAGCATTGATAAAAGAATTTTTCCGCACCAAGCGATAGAAATCAGTTTGAATTCATCAACAAATTATTCTGGCGTGCAATCTCCCCTCTCCTTGGGAGAGGGGTCGGGGGTGAGGTCAGCGTTAACGCATCTTTAATTGCTTGCATAAACAAGTAAATTTAAGAAGTGTTATATTTGCCGTGCTAAAAGCCAAAGGCTAAAAGCTAAATTAAAATTGTAAATCAAAATATGTATCCAGAACAATTAGTAGCGCCATTTCGCGCAGAATTAACATCAGCAGGTTTTGAAGAATTAACAACACCTGAACAAGTGGACGCTATGCTTCCAAAAGCAGAAGGAACCACTTTATTAGTAATCAACTCCGTATGCGGATGTGCAGCAGGTGCAGCACGCCCCGGAGTAAAAATGAGCTTGCAAGGAGATAAAAAGCCAAATCATCTGGTTACCGTTTTTGCGGGACAAGATACTGATGCAGTAGCACAGGCACGGAAATATACGTTGCCTTATCCTCCTTCATCACCAAGTATTGCTTTATTCAAAGACGGCAAACTGGTTCATTTTGTGGAGCGTCATCACATTGAAGGACGTAGTGCAGCAATGATTGCTGAAAATCTACAAACAGCATTTGAAGAATATTGCTAAAAGTTCCTCTCCTTTCGGGAGGGATTTAGGGTGAGGTGAGAAATAAAAAGGAGAATCGAAAGGTTTTCCTTTTTTTTATTTTCAAAGAATCTTTTCCTCAAACCACCGCTTTACTTTTTCAAACCCGATAGCTATCGGGTTTATTTCGTTTACAATACAACCGATGTAATTATCAGGTCGCACAATTATGATTGAATTTGTTCTTATTCCCCAGCACTCTTGCGGATAGGTTTGCAAGGGGTCAATAACAATCACTTTAATAAAATCAGGAATTATTTTTGCAAGCGATGATGAAAGTGATTTTATTTTTTCATCATCAACTTTTTCTTTCTGGCAAATTAAAATATGAAACGAAGGTGCTTTTAAAAGCGTATAAATGTTTACATCATCTTTATTAAGAAACAATTCGGTATAAGGCAAACGTTGCCCCGCTTTTATTTTAGAATTTGTTCCGCGAGCCAAAGAAAACTTTTCATAAGTAATTCCGATTTGTGAAATTCCTTTGAACATAAATTTTTTAATGAAAGGAATTCGGATTGCAAATTTTGCAATTACAGGAATCACATTTGCTCTTAAAAAAGGATTTGCATTTATTATAAAAGTAAATGCACGGTCGGTTGTATTTACTAAACGAATTGCATTCGGCAATCGTTCTTCATTATACGTGTCTAATAAATTTTTGTTTGCATTGTGTTTTAAAACCGAAGCTAACTTCCATGCTAAATTATAAGCATCCTGCAAGCCTGTGTTCATGCCTTGTCCGCCTGCTGGGCTGTGAATGTGGGCTGCATCGCCTGCAAGAAAAATTCTGCCCTTACTGAAAGTGCTCACCACGCGATGGTGAATGCGATACTCTGCAAACCATGAAGTGTCATAAAATTCTGCTTTGATATTTAATTCATCAGTGATAATTTTTTTTATATCATCAAAAGTAGTTTCTGCTTTACCAAGAAATTTTTCCGGAATAATACTTACTACTCTGAATCGCTTTTCACCGGGCATCGGAAAAAAAGCAGCGAATTTATTTTTGCCCATACAAAGAAATAAATCTCCGTAGCCATATTTCCAGTCAACTGCCGTATCGGCAACAAAAAAAACCTGCTCATAAGTATCGCCCTTAAAAGGAATTTTCAAACTGTGGCGTACAGGACTTTTACCGCCATCACATGCAACAACATAATCAGCAACTATAGTTTCAATTGTTCCGTCACTTGATTTCACTTTTACTTCAACACCATTTTCAACTTCCTTTAAATCTGAATATTCTTTACTCCATTCAACAGACTTATTAAATTTTTCCAGATAACTTATCAATAAACGTTCGTTTTTATCCTGTGTAAAAATTTGAATGAACGGATATGGACTTTGGTCTTTACCAAAATCACCAATCTGAATATTTGCCTTTACAACTCCATTGCCGATAATATGTGTGGTTTTGAATTTCAATCCTCCTTCAAGCACTTCATCAATCAAATTCATCTGTTCATAAATTTCAAGAGTGCGAGCCTGCACAGCAATCGCTTTTGTTTTTTCAGATGGAAATGCATTGCGCTCAACAATCCGAAAGTCAACGCCAAAGCGGGCAAGTTGCGCAGCCATCATCAAACCTGTTGGTCCGGCACCAATAATAAGAACGGGAATTTTCATTTGACGTTTCTTTTACAGAAATCAAATTAAAGAAACTTCCTCCGAAAAATATCAAATTTCATTTTGTATTATTTATCTTTGAAACAAATTATCAGTTATGGAAACATTTATCAGAATAAGAAAAGAAGAGTTGAATGATAACTTAGTGAAAAAACTCCTTTCTTTAATATCGGGAGTAAAAAATCCGGAAATCACTATTCGTATTTCCAATGGTTCGAATAGTGAATACTTTGATGACCTTGATGCATCAATAAAACAATTTGAGCGTGGAGAGGTAGTAAGTTTTACAATGGAGGAATTGAAGAAATATGTAAAGTCGGCAAAATGAGAATTGTCCAATTTTCGCAACGCGCTATTGAAGCCTTGAATAGCTACAAAAGCGGCAATCAAAAGTTGGTCTTTAAAGTTCTTGACTTGATTGAGGATATTCAAAAAAATCCATTTACGGGTCTCGGTAAACCAGAAGCATTGAAAGGAAATTATTCAGGCTATTGGTCGAGAAGAATTAACAATGAACATCGCCTTGTTTATAAAGTAGATGATGAAAAAATTGTCATATATAAATGTCATGGTCACTATTCGGATGAATAAACTTACAACAATGTCAATCAACTTTTTAAACTGAAGCCACTGCAAGTTGAAAACTGAATTTGCTTCCCGTAGTCAATTCGCTTTCCATCCAAATTTTTCCGCCTTGTGCGTTGATAAATTCTTTGCTGATTGCAAGACCTAATCCAGTTCCTGATTTACTGCTGCCAGGCACCTGAAAATAACGGTCGAAAATTTTATCGCGGTATTTGCTGTCAATGCCCTTGCCAAAATCCTGAACAGAAAAATTAAGCATTGGTTGACCATCAACAACCTCTTTAACCTCAACAATTACTTTTGAATTTTCGTAAGAGTAACGAATTGCATTTGTTATCAGGTTAGTTAAAACCCATGATGTCTTTTCACTGTCGGCTGTAATTTGCGGCAGATTATTAGCAGCCTTAATTTCAATTTTAATATTGCTTTGTTCTGCAAGTGCGCGGGTTGATTCTACAGCATATTGAATAATTTCTTTTGGATTGGTTTGCTGCAGGGTCAGTTGAATTTTTCCTGTTTCAACTTGTGTTATGTTGAGCAGTTCACTTGTAATTTTTAATAAACGCTCACTGTCATCCTTAATATTCTGTACCAATAATTTTTGCTCTTCGTTTACATTTCCGACCCTGTTATCTTCCAATAATTTTAAACTCATCAGTATTGATGAAATAGGAGTTTTTAATTCGTGCGAAACTGTGGCAATGAAATTTGTTTTTGCAAAATCCAATTCTTTGAACGGTGTAATGTTGCGCAACACAATTACATGACCGATTAACTGTTTTGTGCTTTCTCCTGTTGGTGTAATTTCAATGTTCAATAATTCCTTTTCAAAATAACTCTCTTTATTATCAGCATAAATTTTCATAGGCTGATTGATTTTGCTTTCAGAATTTTTTTCAGGCAACATCAAATCCTTTATTAGTGAACGGATTAAATCATTCGTAACTGCAATGTCCTGTGCTTTCTTTCCGATTACATCATTCGATTTTAATCCGGAAATTTTTAATGCCTCATCATTCACAAACAGAATTCTTTTGTTCTCATCCAACCCAATCACAGGGTCATGCATATTATTGATGAGTGTTTCAATTCGCTTTTTCTCCATCAGCAGTTTTGCAAGATTACTCGAGTCGTACTCTTCTAACTTCTCTGCCATGGTATTAAATGCCGAAGCCAGGTCGCCAAACTCGCTGCTGCTTTCAAAGTGTACACGCTCCGAATATTTTTGCGAAGCAATTTCCTTTATGCTTCGTGTAATTTCTTTAATAGGATTTGCAATACTTCGCGGGAGATTTATCAATAATGAAAATGCAATCAGGAAACATAATGTTCCTGTTACTGCAATCCACATATTGGCAGTCTTTGCGGTTTGCTTCGCAATGTTGCTCTTGCGTTCAATGGCTTGCATGTTTATCAACATTAAATCCGTCAAATCTTTTCTTATTGAAACATAAAGCAATTCCTGGTTGGGATTTAATTTCAATTTCTCGTAATCGTTTGCTAAGCGTTCTGTCAATTCGCGCTCACCAACTTCTGTAATGTTATTCTGCTGTCTCCTTAGATTATTTGAAAACTTTTTAATGCTCACATCAGTTGTCATATCCTCATCAAGAGCAAGTAACATTTGTCTTGAATAATCAAGTGTGTTATAATTAGCAACTAAAATATTTTCAGTGTCAGTTGTTAGTGCATTAATATATTTTGCACTCACGCCTGCTAACAAGATGATGAGGAAAAAAAGTAATCCTACTCCTAATGTTAATCGCGCTTTTATTTTCATTTTAAGAAAGAATTACGAGGTCAATATCTGATTCTGATAATTTATTCAGCAATTGGTTAAACAGGTTGGTTGCTAAAATAATTCTCGCCAAACTCAGGTGTGGCTTGCCAATGCAAATGGTTGTGATTTTTTTTCCCTCTGATGTTTCAATAATGGCTTTTGCAATATTGTTACTTTGAACCCTGATAACTTCAGCGCCCATTTCAGTTGCCATTTTAAAATTATTGATAAGGTGGCGCTGTGACGCAAGTCCGATTCTGTCTGCATGTTCTTTTTCGGTTTGTACGTATAGAATATACCAATTAGAATTATAGTAAGAAGCCAATCGCGCTGTTTTTCGGATAATCATTTTAGCTGTTTCGTCATTGCTGCTGATGCAACCTAAAAACCTTTCCGAACGCAAAGCCACATTTCTTGGAAGTTCTGTTTCAATCTTCCGTTCAACCTGCGAGGCAACCTCCTTTAAAGCAAGTTCACGCAAGTGAAGAATATGTTCTGCTTTAAAAAAATTTTTCAGTGCGGTTTCAATTTTTTCTGCCTGGTAAATTTTTCCTTCCTTCAAACGGATAATTAATTCATCAGCCGTTAAATCAATATTTACTACTTCATCAGCCAATGCTAAAACTTTATCAGGAATGCGTTCAGTTACTTCAACCCCAGTAATATTTTTTATTTCCTCATTCAGACTTTCAATATGCTGAATGTTTACCGCTGAAATAACATTGATGCCCGCTTCCATAATCTCCAACACATCCTGCCAGCGTTTTTCGTTTTTGCTTCCTTCAATATTCGTATGCGCAAGTTCATCAACAACAACAACTTCAGGTCGCAAGTTAATAACGGCCTGCACATCTAATTCTTCTAACTCTTTTCCTTTATAAAAAAGTTTTCTTCGTGGAATGATTGGCAAACCTTCTAATAGGTCGTGAGTTTCTTTACGGTTGTGAGTTTCGATGTAACCGATTTTTACATCAATACCATTTTTTAAAAGTGCATGTGCTTCCTGAAGCATACGAAAAGTTTTACCTACACCAGCACTCATGCCTATGTAGATTTTAAACTTTCCGAGTCGTGACTTTTTTATTAAGTCAAGAAAGTGCTGAACGTTTTGTTCTTTATTATCTTCTTCAACCATTAAAATGAAATCGCAAGTGATGTAGTAACAAATGTATTTGTATTTACTGTTTCATCATCTTTAATAAATATTTTGTCTTTGCTGTTTAGTGTTCTTGCTTCAACGCGCCACACCACATTATTTGACGGAGCATAATCCAGGTTAAGAGAAAAACTGCTTGTCTGAAATCCATTTTCAGTTCCTGTAGCGATGATGATTCCATTTTTATCATTGTAAAATTCTCCTCTTCCTGCTATTGCAAATTTATCTGTAAGCTGGTATTTAAGAATCAAAACAGGGCTGTAAAGATTATTGTAATCGCTGCTTCCTTTTGATTTCTGCTCCATGCAATAATCGAAACCAAGTGTGATTGCGAATTTATTTGTAGGATGAAATATGCCATAAAAGTTATGATAGTAACGCATCTGTTTTACTGAATCGGGTTTGTCATTACCAATAAATGTGCTGTAGTTCAATGTTAGCTTTGAGCCGGGAGTGAAAGTTATTTGAGTGCCGAAAGCGGGTGTATTGTTTCCATCCGGTCTTGCAATTCGTTGCCAGCCGTTAACCACCAAAGCGGAAATAAACCACTTACTGTTGTCAGAAGTATAGCCAAGTTTAACCCCTCCTTCCCAACTTGGAGTGTTGTCTGCAATTAAGCTGCGGGTGAGATTATCACAACTTTTTCCAACTGCACTTTCAAATCCAATATGTGAAGGCAGCACTCCTCCATCTAACCATAAATTTTTCCTCTTGCTCAATTTCACTCCAATATTTGCCTGCCATATATGTTGAAGGAGAGCCTGCTCTGCAGATGAATTATACTGCGCCCAGGTGCCTGCCATCAATCCGAAATTACCACGCACATTTTGTGAAGTGTAATTCGCATTGATGAAACCAAGGTTCAGGTTCACTTCATTATGCCTGTTGAAATTATAAAAGAAAGATGGCCGTTCGTGATTTGCAGGATTGGCGAAATCATTGCTGTAATACACTTCAGCATAACCCGAAAATGTTAAAGGATTTGTTTTGGTCGAATCTTGCGCATTCGCAGAAGATATGTAGAAAACTATCGAACTTAGTAAAATTATTTTTTTCATGTTTCTTATTATTTAAGATTTTCTAATGCAATATTTAATTTAAGCACATTAATTTTTTCCGTTCCAAACAAACCGAGCAATGGTTCTTCAGTGTTCATGCTCACTAACATTTTCAAATTCTCCTCAGGAATATTTCTTGATTTTGCAATGCGCGGAATCTGCACCAATGCTCCCTGTACAGAAATATTGGGGTCTTCACCACTTCCCGATGCAGTTACTATGTCAGAAGGAATTTCTGATTTATTAATATCCGGATTATGCACCATGAATGAATCAATGCGCGCCTGCACTTGTGCGAGGTAATCAGGATTGGACGGACCCTTGTTGCTCCCTCCGCTTCCTGCGGCATTATAATTTACAGCCGATGGACGCGACCAGAAATATTTATCATCAGAAAAATTCTGTGCGATGTTTTCATAGTATTTTTTCCCGTTGGCTTCAACCATGAAGCCTTTTCCATTATTGGGAGCCATTTGTGCAACACCTAATATTGCAAGTGTGTATATTCCCATGAAGAAAATAATAAACACGAGAGTGAGCTTTACAGCCGGAAGAATATTTGTTTTCATTTTGATTATTTTTTTTAAATGAATATTGTAACTAAAAGGTCAATTAATTTTATCCCGATAAATGGAATTAGGATTCCACCCAAACCATAGTAAAGAAGATTTCTTCTTAACAATGCTGATGCACCAATTGGTTTGTATGCAACACCTTTCAATGCAAGCGGAATAAGCAGCGGAATAATGATTGCATTAAAAATTACTGCAGAGAGAATTGCAGTTTGCGGGGAATGAAGCTGCATAATATTAAGCGCCTGCAAAGCAGGAATAGAAGTAATAAATAATGCAGGCACGATTGCAAAATATTTTGCTACATCATTTGCAATTGAAAACGTAGTGAGCGTTCCACGAGTCATTAAAAGTTGTTTTCCTATTTCAACAATCTCAATAAGTTTAGTGGGGTCGTTATCGAGGTCAACCATGTTGCCGGCTTCTTTGGCAGCAGCAGTTCCGCTATTCATTGCAACGCCCACGTCTGCCTGAGCTAAAGCAGGTGCATCATTTGTTCCGTCACCCATCATAGCCACTAACTTTCCTGAAACCTGTTCTTTTTTGATATAGTTCATTTTATCTTCCGGTTTTGCTTCGGCAATAAAATCATCCACCCCAGCTTTTTCCGCAATGAATTTTGCAGTTAATGGATTGTCACCTGTTACCATCACCGTTTTTACACCCATTTTTCTAAGGCGCTCAAATCGTTCGCTGATACCGGTCTTAATGATGTCCTGTAATTCAATTACTCCAATTACTTTTCCATTTTCAGAAACAACTAAAGGAGTACCGCCATTGGAAGAAATTTCTTTTACTTTCTCTTCCGTATTTTTCGGAAATGCATTTCCCGCCTTTTCAGAAATATTTTTTATGGCATCATAAGCTCCCTTGCGAATTTGTTTTCCATCAGCAAGATTTACTCCGCTGGTTCTTGTTTCAGCAGTGAATTTAATAAGCGTGGCACCTTGAACAGATAAATTTTTGGAAACATCTTTCCCTGCAAGCTCAACAATAGATTTCCCCTCAGGCGTTTCATCTGCCAGGGATGACAGTGCACAGGATTTAATCAAGTCATTTTCATTTACTCCGTCAGCAGGATAAAAATGAGTTGCCTTTCTGTTACCAATAGTTATCGTACCGGTTTTATCCAAAAGCAATACATCAATGTCGCCTGCGGTTTCAACTGCCTTGCCCGATTTTGCAATTACATTGGCACGAAGCGCCCTGTCCATTCCTGCGATTCCAATTGCTGAAAGTAATCCCCCGATAGTTGTCGGAATAAGACAAACGAAAAGAGCGATGTAAGACGAAATCGGAATTTGTGTTTTCGCAAAATCTGAAAACGGTGCAAGTGTGATGCAGATGATAATAAAGATGAGTGTAAAACCTGCAAGCAAAATTGTTAGTGCAATTTCATTAGGAGTTTTTTGGCGGGACGCACCTTCAACCAATGCAATCATTTTATCAAGAAAACTTTCGCCAGGCTCTGTAGTAACTTTGACTTTGATTTTATCAGATAGAACTTTAGTTCCACCCGTTACTGAAGATTTATCTCCACCTGATTCGCGAATTACAGGAGCACTTTCACCTGTGATTGCACTTTCATCAATAGTGGCAATGCCTTCAATAATTTCCCCATCCATTGGAATAATATCACCTGTTTCGCAAAGAAATACATGACCTTTTCTAAGTTGCGATGACGGAACAATTTTAATTTCATTCACAAATATTTCTCCCAATGTTTGAATCCATTTAGCCGGAGTTTCTTCCCTTGTTTTGCGAAGCGAATCTGCCTGTGCTTTGCCTCTTGCTTCGGCCAATGCTTCTGCAAAATTTGCGAAGAGCACAGTAAGCAGAAGAATAATAAAGATGGAGAAGTTGTAAGCGAATGAACCTTGCGAGTTTTCTCCCATCAATATCCAGATGCAAACGGCCAACATATACGCTGTTCCCACTTCCACTGTAAACATCACAGGATTGCGAAACAGAATACGTGGATTGAGTTTTATAAATGATTGTTTGATGGCTCCGCTCACGAGCGCCTTATCAAACAGTTTTGTTTGTCTTTGCCTTTTCATTATTATTTAAGATTAAAAAGTGAGAAATGTTCTGCTATTGGACCGAGTGCTAATGATGGGAAGAATGACAAGCCAACAAGAACAACTATTACTGCGAATACCATCATACCGAATGTACCTGTGTCTGCTTTGAGCGTACCTGCACTTTCAGGAATGAATTTTTTCTTTGCAAGCAATCCTGCAATTGCAACGGGTCCTATTATGGGAAGGAATCGTGAAAGCAGCATTACAATTCCGCACGTGATATTCCAGAAAGGATTTCCATCTCCCAATCCTTCAAAGCCGCTTCCGTTAT
>JBDTRM010000186.1:0-40963 GCA_039931675.1 Bacteroidia bacterium
GTTGAACCTCCGATAATGCCATAAAGTATTGCATCATCAGGCATGCGTCCTTCAAATCCCGGAACCAAAATATTACATGCAGGCACTACGATTTCATTATTGCTCGGATTGTAATATGCATTGTAGGTTTGCGGATACATATCCCACTCCGTGCGGTCAACAGGCTTACCATAATGACTCAACATGAAATTAAATTCCCATTCATTGGCATGCATAACATTAAGCACATAAGCACCGCGATCAATGGTAAGGTTACTCATGTCCTTCCATTTATCAGGATAGCCAACCTTCATCACAATCTTGTCTAACTTGCTCAATGCCTTAACTTTTGTAGAGTCGCTCATCCAGTCTAACTTCTTAATATGCTCCGCATATACGTTGCGGATGTTATTACCAATCTCCAATAATTTTTCTTTGCTGCCGGCCGGCAAATAATCTTTCACATACACCTGCCCTATCAATTCTCCGAGCGAACCATCTGTTTGCTCCACTACTCTTTTCCATCTTGGTTTTTGTTCTTTAGTGCCTGATAATATGGTTCCATAAAAAGCAAAATTCTGATCATCAAAAGGCTTGCTGAGGTAACCTGCAAACGAATTAATAAGGTTCCACTTCATATAAGTTTTCCAATCGGCAAGAGAATATTTTTTGAAATACTTTTCCAATCCGCTGAAAAATTCAGGTTGACCAACAACAACTGAATCCACATTTTTTAAACCCAATTCGTTTAAAAAATTTGCATAAACAATTGAAGGATTTAATTTGGTCACTGCATCCACAGCCATTTTATTATAGTTTTTGTAAGGATCGCGTCTGTCAGCCATAGTGCGGCTTGAAGTAGCAAGATCGGTTTCAAGGCTCATAATTTTATTTGCAGCAGCAGTTGCCGTTGCATCATCGTTACCCATAAGTTTAAACATGGCAGTTATATGTTTCACATATTCTGTCCTGATGTTAGCAGTGCGTGCATCATTCTTAAAATAATAATCACGTTCAGGCAAACCTAATCCGCCTTGCGATAAAAACACTGCATACTGTGCACTGTTCTTATCATCCATGTTTACATAAAATCCAAACGGACAGCCTGCACCTATTCGATACATGTGTGCAAGTTGCGCAACCATACTATTAAGGTCACTCACTCCATCAATTCTCTTCAGTTCATCATTCAATGGCGTGATACCTGCTTTTTCAATTGCTACAGTATCCATCCCACTGAAATAAAAATCACCGATCTTTTGCTCATTGCTTCCTTTTGCAACATCTGTTTTAGCAGCACTGCTTTCGCAAACAGATTTAATTTGATTGTTGATAGTATCCTGTATAGTCCTGAAAATACCATTACCATTTTCAGAAGCCGGTATGGGATTGGCTTTAAACCAACCATTGTTTGCATACATAAAGAAATCCTGCGAAGCCATGTACGTTGAATCAATGTGTGAAGGAAGCGGATCAATAAATACCGCTTCTTTTGATTTATTGTTTTTGCATTGTGTAAAAACAAATGCAACAGCGCATATCATTGCCACTGACGATAACCTGATAGTTTTATTCATAATTTAATTTTGTGTTAAAGAGGCGCGAATGTAAATGATTTAGTTATGGCAGGTTGTTAAAAACTTGCTAAGTGGGGGTTGGGATTGAGGGAAATATGGTAATACGGGAATACGGAAATTGGGTGATTCGTCATTGCGAGGAACGAAGCAATCTGTTTATGGTTTGCAGTTGCGTTAGATTTAAAATTGTTGCTGGTTAAACTTTCGGAAAGTTGAAGGAACTTTCCGAAAGTACAGTTGATACTGGAAATAAATTTATAATTCTCCTGCATTAAAAGTATCGCCTTGATTTAGGTCTCCGGTTTCGTAACCTTTCTTAAACCAATACATACGTTGTGCTGATGTGCCATGTGTAAATGCATCGGGCATTACGCGGCCTGTGGCTTCCTTTTGCAAACGATCATCGCCAATGGCATTGGCTGCTGTAAGCGCTTCTTCAATATCACCCGCTTCTAAAATATTTTTTGTTCTTTCGGCATAATGCGCCCACACACCTGCATAAAAATCAGCCTGCAATTCCATCATCACTGAATATTTGTTGTAATCCTTTTCGCTGAGTTGTCCGCGCAGTTCATTCATTTTATCACTTGTGCCCATGAGGTATTGTATGTGATGACCTACTTCGTGAGCAACAACATAGGCCATTGCAAAATCGCCCGGTGCATTGAAAAGTGTTTGCATCTCTTCGTAAAAAGATAAATCAATGTATAACCTTTGATCGCCCGGGCAATAAAACGGACCAGTCGCAGCACTTGCATTTCCGCAACCTGATTCCACAACATCCCGAAATAAAACCAAGGTTGGTTCAGCATATTTTTTTCCCTGGTCTTCAAAAATTTTATGCCATACATCTTCAGTTTCGGCAAGCACTACTTTTACAAATTTTGCGCGTTCATCATCTGCAGCTTGCTCTTCAGGTGAGAGTTCGCGCGTTTGCTGAGTTTGCAATTGCTGTGTTACCTGCGACAGATCAATATTTTCACTTCCGCCCAATAGCATATTGAGCACTATTACCACAACGCCAATTAATCCGCCACCAAGCGCAATTCCTTTTCCTGAAAATCTGCGGTCGTCAACATTACTGCTTTCTCGATTACCTTTCCATAACATAGTTTATAATTTTAAGAGTGAGTGATTAATTTTTATTTCGATTGAGGCAAAGACTAACGTAAGATATTTCGTGCCTGCGACACTTCTTCAATCTGGTAGCTCTTTTTTACCAATATGTCGTGCTTACGCACTTGCTATAATGAACGAATGTTTCCTATTCGCGCAAAGCGATTTTAAAATATCATTTCATCAACACCAATTTTTTACTGATGGAGATTTTATCATTCACACAAAGTTTAGCGATGTAATTTCCTGATGCGATTTCAGAAGTATCCCAATCAACAAATGTCTGATGAGCATATACTGTAAACTCTTTAATCATGTTGCCTTTCAAATCAAACAATTGTAACAAAGCCTGCGGATTATTTTTCAGATCAAAATCAAAATGCACATTATGACTTGCAGGATTTGGATTAATTTGCAACATCATTTGTTCCTGCGGCTGGTAATTTTTTATTCCTGCTGTATAATCTAAATAACCAAAAGTGTATTCACCTCTTTTCAAAGTATCAACTGTTATAGTTCCCCATTTATTGGTGTGGCTTCCCGCATAAGAAATCGTGAAACCCGGTACAATGTGCCAGTCGTCCCAGGTGCCCGCACGCCACAAAATAAGCAGGCTGTCTTCAACACCTGTAATTAATGTATTATCTAAATAACCTTCGGTAAGACTATTGGAACCGTTGTAAATAAATGTTGCTTTACTTAAAAATGTATTATCCCACAAACCATCAAATTTCCAATAATGATAATTACTTAAACGTATGCCGGGATTGCTTTGCTTCCATTCATCAGGCGCAACGAAATTATGTTCAACACGAACCGTAGTTCCTGTGCCAACATTCATCACATTGAAGGTGATATTGGTTTCGGGAAAATTAAGTGTGCCAGTAGCTGTTACCGGGCTTTCAAAATCGCTTATTGCATCAGAAATTTTATTGCTGCGATCTATTGAAATCCATTGCACAGTATAGGGCAGTCCAACATGAAAAGTCTGTGTTGCCGAATCCATTACAAAAGTTACAGTAGTATCGTTTACGCCATCAGTTAAATTAATTTCAATTGGCATCTGATACAAATGGCTATTTCCCTTGCTCCGCTGCCTGCAATGAATAAAATAGTGATCCAATCCCCCCGGAAGCCAGGTAACTGAATCAATAGAAAAATGCGGGAAGCCCTCAGTAAAAATCCAGTCATCAAAAAAGCGTGTCATATCAATACCTGATGAAGCTGTAAGATTATCGCGAAACTGATAAGAGTTGCTGCTGTTATAAGCGCGTACGTTCTGCTGATATTTGCATCCGTTAAAAAATGCAGTATCGCCCATGTAATTTCGTAAAGTGTGAACAATGTCAGCGCCTTTTTTATAAACCGTAGTTCCGTAAGTGTAAGCGTGAGGCACGTTGATAAATGATAAATAGCTACCATCTTCAATATGCGCAAACTGCAACACATGGCGGTGATTGCTTCTTATCCAATCGCGGTATGCAACATCACCATAAACAGCCTGCGTGGTAAATGCTTCATTGTATGATGCCCATCCTTCATTGAGCCACATATCACCAGCCGTTTCGCATGTTACCTTATCGCCCCACCACATGTGCGATAACTCATGCGCCCATAAAGTTTCATAAGAAAGCGATCCGTTAATAAAAGCTTTACCAATAGTAATCTGAGATGCATGTTCCATTGCGCCCGAATTAAAAGGTACAACTGAGTAACCAACTTTTTCAAAAGGATATGGTCCCCACGCATTAATGTATGCACTTAAAATCGTGTTGAGATGTTGAAAAGTTGATAATGTGTTCACTGTATCAACAGGCAGCACGGCCATCTCCACCGGAATGCCTGCAATGTTTTGCTGTAATGTATAGTATGGTGCGACAGCCATGCACGCAAGATAAGTTGGAATGGTTTCCATTAAAGTCCAGTTCCATGTAATTGTTCCGTTAGGATTATTTATTTGAGAAACCAAAGCGCCATTACAAAATGCCTTTGATGTGGCAGCAGTTGTAATATGAAAATTGTAAGTGGCGCGATCAGTAAATTCATCAATGCATGGAAACCATACTCTGCCGAAACAATGCGGATCGGCTGCGAATCCAACTCCAAGATTAAATGCGTAGTTACCCGAAAAATAAAATCCTCCCCACCCTGTTGCATCCTGCTTAGGCTGGCCATGATAATAAACAGTTATCAGCACTGTGTCATTTTGATTTAATACGCTAACTGGAGTTATACGCAAGGTGGTATCATCATAGCTATAAGAAAGAATTTGGCTGCCTTGTGTAATACTATCCACTAACAATTGCAAAAGGCTAAGGCTGATGTTATTTACATTATTCATTTTAGCAACCACCTGTACTGCTGTTTGAGCTTTTATACTTTGCCCTGAATAATTGATAGTGTCAATGCTGATGTCATAATGTGCGACATGAATAGTATCGCCTGTTAATGATGAAATGTTGTTTTGATTATTTTTTAAAATATCCTGTTGATGCATTGCTGCATTTTTGTTTTGCTTACAGATATTTTCAATATCAGTTTGTTGTGCATTAATTTGAATTGCAATAAATACAAATAGAAATAGTAGTAATAATTGTTTCATGATTCTTCGATTTAAATTTCAAAGCTATAAGGAAAAATGGGAATTTGGTAATGTGAGTTGGGTATTGACATTTGTTGCAAGTTTTGTGTCAGACACCTCAAAGGGTGTCAGACACATTTTGGTAACGAGAACATTAGTTATACTACTTCATTTGTCTGACACCCGAAAAGGTGTCTGACAAATAAACATAATACACGCGATACAATCGCGCGCAAGTGTTGTCAGCCAAAGGCTAACGGCTAAAAAAACAGCTTACTCCACCACGGCTTATTTTTCTCAAGTTCTTCGGCCATTACTGCATGATCTAATACCCTTGTCAATGCATATCTGAATTCATTGGCATCGTGGTAACGCTCCATTTGGCCGAGCAATAATTTTTCGCGCAACTCAGCAGGTTCTAATTGATTGGGAGGTAATGTAAATTTATGTTTGAATGTAGCTTTATTTAAAACTTCGAAAAGAGCATCGGGGATTTTTTTGTTTTCATCCAATGGCGCATTTAGCTGGAGATGCATTACCAATTCTGGATTTTCATCTTTAAAAGGAGTAACGCCTGTTATACACTCATAAAGAGTAATGCCCAAACTATACAGGTCAGAAGAACTGTTTACAAGTTCGTAATGATTGAGCAACTGTTCTGGAGGCGAATAGATCATTGCAAATGGCGCAGTGATGATGGATGGATTTTCAGCATCGGTTTTGGCAAGACCTAAATCCAATAAATAAACTTCGGGATAACTTACATCAACCTTGCTGTTTTCATCATAAGCCACTAAAATATTCTGAGGCCGCAGATCGCAATGATAGATTCCTTTATCATGCAATGTTTTTATAACGGGCAATAAATGAATGATGCAACGGGTATAAAATTTCCAGTCATATTTTTTCTTTGATTTGATAAGATCAGCCAGCGTTGCGCCAGGAATGTATTCCTTAATTAAAAAATGTGTTTCGCCATCACTAAAGTAATCCAATGTTTTCTGGATGTTATTGTGATGAATGGCAAACGAAGCTTCCTTAATAAAATTTTTTAATCCGTTGGCTTGTTGTGCTACTTCGTGATTTAAAATTTTCAGCACTACGGGTTCTTTTTCAGGCAACTGGTATGCAAGGTAAACTGTACTGAATTTACCTTTCGATTTCAAAACCAGCTCCGGCTTTTCATCATCGAATAAATAAGTTGCTTTATTAGTTTTAAGAAGCTGCTGCATAACAGGTTCGCTTAATTATCAGAACTGAAATTTATAAAGTTTTCCTTTTGCACCTGCTGCAAGTCCGCTGTTTTCAGACGTAAGCACTATGCTGTTGATTTGAGTTGCGTCAAATGCACTTCCTTCCTCCCAGTTCTCCCCGCCATCTTGTGTGATATAAATTATGCCATTGACACCTGCAGCAGCACCGGTTTTATTATTATAAAAATCAATGCAATTAAAATGAATGCGTTTTTCAAAAGGTTTGTTACTTTTATTTTTATTACTCCAATTGTCACTTGAATTATATATATCCAAAATGCTGCCCTGGTAGCCGGCAGCAAAAACATGATTGCTTTCTGATTTTGCCATGCAGGTAAAGTAATCGTTCTCAGCACTTGTAACATTCCAGTTATCACCACCATCAGCG
Organism: Bacteroidia bacterium; assembly: GCA_039931675.1. Classification (GTDB taxonomy): domain Bacteria; phylum Bacteroidota; class Bacteroidia; order AKYH767-A; family OLB10; genus JAEUTH01. The sequence goes on from JBDTRM010000186.1 coordinate 6,895, forward strand.
GTTTTATAAATTACACCATAACCTGATGCATAACCTGTTGTTGCATCCATCATTAATACATTTTTCATTTCATGCTCCTTATAAATATAACGCCAGGTTATGCCGCCATCAACAGTACGATAAATTACACCATGTTGATATTGCTTGCCTCCGCATGAAAAACCAATACTATCATTTACCATATCAATGCTGAACATTTCACTGTCATAACCCGTTAACGGGTATTCACCAGTTGGCGGTATAATGTATTGCCACGATTGCCATTCATCACCGGTAAGGTAAAACGTAATCATTTCGCTAACAGCTATCATCTTTTGTGAATTAATAAAATCAAGATCAAATATTTTTCCAGGAAAATTATTTTGAGCTACTGTCCATGTTGCACCGGCATCAATTGATTTCATGATGAACCCGGAACCGTTAACGCCTCCGCATAAATAAAAAGTATGTGCATCAGCTTTTTTAATTTTAAAAAGATCATCGGTTGTATTCGTTTCAATTGCAGAAAACTGAACTGCCATTTTTTCCTTTTTGCAGGAATAAAACACGAATGAAAAAACAAAAACCAAAAAGCCATAACAAAAGAAACTACAGGTGCACTTATGCATGACTATAACGAAAACAGGAACATAAAGAATAAGAACACCCACACAAAATCAACAAAATGCCAGAAGATAGATACCAGTTCAATCTTGTTTTTTTCGCGTTTGCTGCTGAAATACAAAAGTTGTTTCACCAAATCATTGGAAGCTACGTAAGTATTAAAGTTAAGATAAGATAATGCAAATATCCCACCCAACACATGTACAAAGTGCAGTCCCGAAATGAGATATAGAAAAGCCACACCGGGCTGACCATTGATAAAAATTCCGGCATCATAAAGTTCTTTACAGCCAAGTATTTGTGTAACGCAAAATGTGGTTGCGAGCATTACGGTAATAAATAAACTTACACGTAAATCAATCATCTCATCATTTCTGAAAGCACGTGCACAGCGGGAAAGCGTGTAACTGCTCATCAGCAACAACACGGTACTCACCATAAATATTTTTGGGAAATGAAAGTCGGCAGTAATTTTTACATCTGCTATGCGGATGGCGTAAAGAAATATTAAAGATAAAAATGCTAATGCACTGCCTACAATTGCAAAAAACAAAAATGTCTTATGCGGGTGCATGCGTTCGAGCCTTTGAAAGGCACTTACGGCTTCGGTTTTCTGTCCTTGTTTTTTGGCACTCATGTAACGTAAATGTTGTTTTCCAAATTTATACATTAATTGGTTACAACAAACATTTCTTTAAACAAAAATAAAAAGGAATAGTTTTAGGTTTGAATTTGGTATTTTCCCTTAATGCAAAGACGCAATGCATGCGCCTCTACGCGTAGGCATTTTTAAAAATAACACCTTATTCCTCCCGCTTCATTATCTCAGCAATCACTTTGAGATTAATCAGCCTTAATGCAAATGCAGCCAGCATACTTGCCCCCATTGCAATAATCAAAGCATTGAGCCAATATACATTTGTATAGCGACTCATGTATGTAAAAGCAATGGTGAGGAAACTAAAGAGTAAGAAAAGCCATAGCAGCTTGTAATCAATTTTAAAATTAAATATTCGGTGTGATAAAACTATCTGCACCAATGCTGTAAAGAATTGCGTAGTCACGCTTGCATAAGCAGCACCCACAGCTTTGTAACGTGGTATAAGATACAGGTTAAGCAATATGTTGATGACTACTGCCGATAAAGCCATGATGTTCATTTGCTTTAAACTTCCGTTGGCGGTAAGCAGCGTACCAAAAATGTAATTGCTTGACATGGCAAAAAAGCAAAAAACCAATATGCCTAAAACACGCCCTGATTCTACTTCGTGGTGTTTATAGAGCAGGTTCATAATTTCGTATTTGTAAAACATGCAGGAACTGATTAATAAAATGGCAGGCACTGATATGAGGCAATAGCTAAGTTTGGTCAACTCTTCAACCGATTGTTTTTTCTTGATAAGGTGTGCAAATAACGGCAGCAATAAACCTCCAAATAAAAATGCAATCATGTTAGAAGCATCAAGCAGCCGGTTAGCCTGTGCAAAAATCCCCGATTGTTCTGCACCATCAGGCAACATGCGCTCTATCATTATTGAAGCAAAGAAATTATAAAATGACATTAGAAAAATAAGTACTGCAAATGGCGCACTCTTTTTTAAAATGAGCATAAAAAAAGCGGGGTTCCAGTTAAGACGCTGCATAGAAATTTTACCATGCAATACCCAAAGCGTAATACACACGGTAATGAGATAACCAGCGGTCTGAGAATAAACATACCACTCTATATGATTATGAAATTCATCCTTCCTGTAAAGCAATAATGCACCGCAAATTGCAATCATAATTAATCGGTCGAGAACAGATATTACACTATCGGTTTTAAAATAATGTAATCCCGAAATGTTGGAACGCAGGTATAAAATAAATGAAAGCATCACCTGGTTGAACAGCAGCATAAGCAGCATTTGTAACTCCAAACTTTTGTAACCAATAATGAGAGCGATGGAAACACTCAATACTAAATAAAATGCTGCAAGTAAAAGTCTTAAAACAATTATGCCCGAAAGATGCTTATGCACTAAGTGCATATTTTGCGAAATGTTACGGTTGTTGAAATTGGTTATACCCAAATCCAAAGTAATATTGAGCAGCAGCGAAAAGTTTAATAAAGCATAATACAATCCATAACCGTTACTGTCAACTGTATTTTGAACGGCACGGTCAATACCGAGAATCCAAAATGGTTTAACCAGCAGGTTAATAATAATAAGAAAGGCTAAATTGGTTATGAACTTTTTCTGCATTGCGAATACAATGGGTCAAACGTATGAAAAAAAGGTTTGGCGCAGTAGGTTTAGCACTTCGACTTCGCCAGTGTGACAGTTTGAAGTTTTGTTTGTTCAAGTAATAATTTTACTCCTTCCTTTCGAAAACTAAATATTTGAAAAAAAGGAATCATGTTATTTCAGGATGAAAATTGTTGATACCAACCCTTTGCAGATGGCGCAAGCCAAAATGCATGCAATAGCAGGGTTTGAGGAACCCCAATAAAAGTATTGCATATACCGGCATGAAAGTGATTAAAATCATCAATTGCCCTGATATTGGTCATTACCAATAATAGTTTCTGAAATTAGTTTTGTCAAAAATTTTATAACATTTAATTTTAATCAAAATGAAAAACATTTCAACAAACACTTCTTTGCCTGGCGTTACAAAAAACAAAAAACGCATGTTCTTTTTAGTAGCAAATACATTTTTGCTATTGTTATTTCCGGGCATTATGCTTGCCCAAACTGCACATCCCGCCACAGCTCAAGTGCTTCAATTAAGACAAACGAACAGTTTTAATAAAGCACTGATTAAACAAAATAATAAAGTACTGCCGCCTTCTACTGCGGCTGTACCGTTTTCTGTACAGCAAGCCGACTCTGTATCCAATCCCCTCTTGCAGATCATTCAGTCATTAGTAGGCCCGGGAGTAACCGTGTCAAACATACAAACCACTTTGCCGCAGACTTCCAATATATTTGGATCCTTTACAGGCGGTACCAGTGTAATCGGAATGGAAAGCGGACTGATAATGACCAGCGGTAGTGTTCTTAATGCTATAGGTCCGAATATTTCAACAAGTACGAGCCAGGCTAACGGTCTTCCGGGATATCTTGCAATTGATACAGCGGGTTTTGATGCTGCCGTTATATCATTTGATGTAACATCTGCCACATCATCATTATCTTTTAAATATGTATTTGCATCCGAAGAATACAATGAATATGTAGGCTCGCCATTCAACGATGATTTTGCATTTTTAATCAGCGGTCCGGGCATTGCACCTGGAACAAATATTGCATTAATACCGGGCACCAATACTAAAGTTGATATAAACGATGTAAACCTGGGACTCAACTCCCAATATTATATCAACAACGATTCAGCAGCTAATGCAGATCCATTTAGGTTTCAAAACCTGGAATACGATGGGTTGACAACCGTGCTTAACACTGCAGCAATAACAGTTGTACCAAATGCTACTTATACCATTACACTTGTTATTCAGGATGTTTCTGATGAAGTATATGACTCAGGAGTTTTTCTACAGGGTGGCAGCATTACAAGCGATTCTTGTGTTTTAAGTACCTTTGCTGAAAAAAAAGATATAACCTGTACCGGGGCAAATAATGGTAGCATTGAATTAACTTTTAACGGTGCAAACGGAGCTGTTCAGTTTTTATGGTCAAATGGAGCAACTACTAAAGATATAGGAAACCTTGCAGCGGGTACTTACACTGTAACTCTAACGGATTCGAAAGGTTGCACTGCTATACTTTCTAATCTATTAATAAATGATCCCTCTGCTCTTACGCTTGGCACACCAATAGTAACCTCTGCTTCTTGCGGAGGCGGAGGTGGTAATAACGGTTCAGCCATCGTTTCAGCAAATGGAGGCACCTCACCTTATCAATATACCCTTAATGGCACTACAAATAATTCCGGCATTTTTACAGGTTTCGCTGCAGGCACTTATAACTATTCAGCAACTGACATCAATGGTTGTATAATTACAGGTTCCTTCATTATACCGCAAGGTTCAAACTTAACCTGTTCAATTGGTGTTATTCCTTACCGCACAGTAGCAGGACAGGCACGTTATACTATTTTCTTAGGTTATGGTCCGCAAAGTGTAAAACTCAGGGCCAGATTTATTAATGGCACCCCACCTTATACTTATAACTGGGATAACGGAAGCACGAAACAAGCAATTATTGTGTCGCCCACATCAACTACTACCTATTACCTTACAGTAACAGATGCAAATGGTTGCCAATCTAACTGTAGCATAAAAATTCATGTTAAGGATGTGAGATGCGGTCAAAATTTAAATAAAATATTGATCTGTCACAACGCTTCCACTTGTCCGCTTCCGCCAACATATTGCATTAAGCTGGATTCAGTAGCTACTCACCTTGCACATGGTGATTATCTTGGTCGCTGCAAAATCTCAGCAAAAGATGAATCAGAAATTTCAATAGCATTACCAGGAGAATATGGAAAGTCTTTAGATGATAACTCACTACAGATTATGGTGTTTCCAAATCCTACATCCGGTAATTTTAACGTACAAATCGGATCTGATAACGAAAATGAAAATATTAACCTGAGAATACTTGACATGAGCGGCCGTCAAATCGAAGTAAGAAATAATCTTTCTCCTGATCAAAATTTACAATTGGGAAGTAATTACGAACCCGGAATCTATATGGCTGAGTTAACACAAGGAAGCAAAAAGATAACTTTGAAGTTGCTTAAATATGGGAACTAAATAGCCTTATTAAATTATTTAAAAAGGGTGGTCGTGATGCCACCCTTTTTTCTTTTTGCCTTTTTTGCAGTTGAAAGCAATAGGTTGTTTTCCTTTGCAGGTCTTCTATCCTCTTTCTAACCGAGGGTCAACATACTTCCGTGCTTTTGCAAAAGAACTAAATACCCCAATGCTACTTCCTAAAACCCCTTAACACATTATTCTTATATTTGATATTTACAAATTTGAATTCCGCGACACTTGATTATAAACATATATCCTAAAAGTTATCACCGGTTTCTTTTACAGACTGATGTTACGTTCAATTTTAAACTTTCAACATGAAAGAAATTGTTTTGATATTTTATTTGTTATTTATAGTAAGCCTTTGAAAAGAAAAATGTATTAGTATCATGAAAAACAAAACACAAATTCAACTCATTGCCTGCATCACACTTTTAAGTCCATTATTCTCCCCAGGTCAGAACGCCCATATTCCTGCTGATAAAAAAATGCAGATGCATCATGAAACATTAGGCGATCCGTATCTTCCCAATGCGTATAATAATAAAAAGACTTCGCCTGCGTATAAGCATAAAGTTAGCGGTGCATCGAAAGTTATGACCGGCAGCACTTGCTTTACAACACAGGTAAATGTAGATGCAAGCGGGCAAAACATTTTAGGTGATGCAGCTAACGAACCTAACATTGCAGTTAATCCGGTGAATAAAAATGAAATGGTTATTGGCTGGAGGCAATTCGATAATGTAACCAGTAATTTCAGGCAAGCCGGATGGAGTTATACTTCCGATTCAGGACAAAGCTGGACTTTCCCGGGAGTGATTGAGCCTGGTGTTTTTCGTTCCGATCCTGTTTTGGATTTTGACGCCAACGGAAATTTCTATTACAACAGCCTTACGAATACGCCTAATTACTTTTGCAAAGTATTTAAAAGTATCAATGGAGGTGTAGCATGGGATAACGGAACGGATGCTGCAGGAGGCGATAAGCAATGGATGGCCATTGATCGTACAACTGGTGTAGGAAGCGGAAATATTTATTCGTTCTGGTCATCATTTAACAGTTCATGTCCGCCAGGTTTCTTTACCCGATCAACGAATGGAAACAGCAGCTATGAAAATTGTACTGAAGTGGATGGTTATCCTGCTTTGGGAACGATGGCTGTGGGAATTGCCGGTGAATTATTCATTGCAGGTATAGGCGGACTTGATAGCATTTCGGTTGCAAAATCGCTGAACGCTCAAATACCTGCTTCATTAATAAGTTGGAATCTTCCTGTATCAGTTTTTATGGATGGGAATATTAGTAGTTCTTCTATTAACCCCCAGGGTCTCCAGGGCCAGGTAAATATAGATGTAGATATTTCCAGCGGTTTGGGGCAGGATAATGTTTATGTACTTGCTTCAATGGCCCGATCATCAAGTTTTGATCCTTGTGATGTTATGTTTGCAAGGAGCACAGATGGAGGGCTAACGTGGAGTACACCTATCCAAATAAACGATGATGGCTCGCAATTTAATACACAGTGGTTTGGTACTATGTCAGTTGCTCCTGATGGCAGGATTGATGCGGTATGGCTTGATACTCGTGATGATTTATTCGGATTGGATTCATCGGCACTATACTATTCCTATTCTCACGATGAGGGTAATACCTGGTCTGTTAATGAAAAATTGTCTGATAATTTCGATCCCCACACAGGCTATCCGATGCAGCAAAAAATGGGAGATTATTTCGATATGATATCTGACAGTACAGGTGCACATCTCGCATGGGCAAATACGCTTAACGGAGAACAGGATGTTTATTACAGTCATATTATTCCCCCGGTTAATACAGCGGTGAATGAAATTTCTAACAACGCCACAATTTCTATTTACCCAAATCCTACGGGCGGTCTATTTGTTATTAAAGGATTAGCAAGACAATCACAAATTGAAATCTACAATGTAATGGGAGAAAAAATTTATTCAACAACAATCTTCAAAACAAAAAGCGAAATAGATATTTCTCCTCAACCTGCCGGAATTTATTTTCTAAAAATTGTCAATCAGAATGGAAGCACAGTGGTTAAGAAAATAATTAAGGAATAAAATCAGGCGCAATTTCCTCTACTCATGTAAAGTTCCTGCCTTGTACTTTAACAAACAAACATCACATAAATTATGAAACCAAAAGTTGCCGCAATATTTTCGATAATATTCTTAATGACATTATCTAAACTCAGTCTATCTCAAAGCCTGAAAAGGACTGTTAAAGATTTTACCCTGATATTGATTGATAAAAAAACTAACCGGGATGAGTGCATTAAAAAATTAAAACCAATCATTGATCCAACTGCAAATGTTGATAGTATATGCCTTGATTATTATGAATATTGGAAAAAGAATTTCGATAACAACAGTTACCCGTTAAGCACAAAAATTGAGTCAATAAAAATAGATTCAACGGCAAATGCCACTGTCCTGATTTCTAACATCTGGCATCTTTCAACCGGAGAGAAATGTTATTTTAAATCAGAAACAAACTGGATAGAAAGAAACCAAAGATGGTACAGATCTGCAGAGCCTGGAAAAATTATAGAACGAAGAAAAATAGATTAATACACCAACTAATTTTAATTCTACAGATAATTGAAACAACAAATAACGCAGATAGCTTTATTAGTTGCCGACTATGATGAGGCAATAAAATTCTATTCTGAAAAATTAAATTTTGAATTGATTGAAGACACTGTTTTAAGCGAAACAAAACGGTGGGTTTTAATCGCACCAAAAGGAGCAACCAATTTTTGCCTGCTGCTTGCAAAGGCTGCAAACGAAGAACAAATGAGCAGGGTTGGAAATCAAACAGGCGGACGTGTTTTCTTATTTCTTAAGACTGATGATTTTTGGCGCGATTATAAAAACATGCAATCAGCAGGCGTTGAATTTGTGCGCCAGCCTGTTGAAGAACAATGGGGAACCGTAGCTGTTTTTCGCGATTTGTATGGCAACCTTTGGGATTTTATTCAGCCAGGCAAACCTTAGTTTCAGATTGCTTTTATCAGTTGCTCATAATCATCGTGATTCCCAATCCAAAACCAATAAATATTATCATTCAAGACATAACCTAATGAGCGATATTTTTCTGTGATACGTACTGAATATACAGGCTGTTTTTTTCCTACCTTTTTAAAATGCAAACTGCTATGCCCCGGATTATTTGAAAATAACTCATACGATTTGTCTGCAAGTCGTTGAATTTCTTTAGGAAGTTGGTCGTGCAAATCCCAAAACTTTTTATTGGCAAAAGACTTATAACGATTATTCATTCATTGGTTTAAATTTACCTTTCATAATTTCATCAAGTACAGTTTTACCTAATTTATCAAGTTTACTCCTTGAACGTTCAAAAGTTTCCTGCCACATTGTTTCATCTAAAACCATGTCTGCAAAACGATTCTGGTCCTTTTTAGGCAATCTTTTAAGTTTTTCAAATGCTAATTCAATTCGCGTCATTTGTCCATATTATTTTCTCAAATGTAATTCTATCTAAAGTAACTAACAAGAATTTTATTTTTCTGAAATGCGTTGCATTGTGTTTATTCGTAGTCATTATCCAAAAACATCCCGAAAGCTATCGGGACAACAAAAAATAAATCAATATGCATACTGAACATCACTACAAACTCGCAACAAAATGGCATGGCAATAGAGGAACGGGAACAAGCCATGTATCTGATTACGATAGAAGTCATACCATCACTGTTGGAAATAAACCCGAACTGAATCTTACCACCGATGATGCAACTCATGGAGATAAATCGAAACTGAATCCTGAAGATCTTTTGGTTTCAGCTATTTCATCCTGTCACATGTTGTCATACCTTTATTTATGTGCGAAGTCAAGAGTTGTAATAATTGAATATACCGACAATGCAACAGGTACTATGATTGAAAATTCAAAAGGTGGCGGCCAATTTAAAGAAGTTACTTTAAATCCTGTTTTTACTGTTACTGAAAGCTCAATGATTAAAAAAGCAATTGCTTTGCATCACAAAGCGCATGAAATTTGTTTCATTGCAAACTCTGTAAATTTTAAAGTGATAGTTAACCCAATATGTAAAGCGGTTAATGAATAAAATTTTTTTAAGGAATTGAAATTGTATGTGTTTTGAATCGGATAAATGAGTACAAATAAATTGATTGAAAATTATTGGCAGCTAATAAAATCTTAGTAGAAAAATCTAAAGTCAAGGCTCACTCCTGACCAATCGGGATACCTTATTTCAGTGAGGAATAAGGTAATAAGGATTTGATTTATCGTTATGCTTTTCTACTAAGGTTAAAATAAAGTTTAAGGTTTTAACTCGCATAATTTTATTTCGTTTTAAGTATAAATAAGAAATCCTGCAATCCTTTAATCTTAGAAATCCTAGTTCAGACAATCGCAATGAAAAAATTTTGGAATTATAAATTTAGCGACAACGAAGATTTTATAGAAACCTTCGATGAGCTTCCGTTATGGAGCGCTTCATTCGGATTGCTGTTATTAAAACATGTTCAATTAAAAGCAAACCTGAACGTTCTTGACATCGGTTCAGGTGCAGGGTTTCCATTATTTGAACTTGCAGAACGGCTTGGACCTTCATGCAAATGTTTCGGACTTGATCCCTGGATAAATGCAAATGCGAGAGCAAAAAAGAAAATTAAAAATTATGAAGTAAGTAATGTTGAAGTGCTTGAAGGCTCGGCAGATAAAATTCCGTTCGATAATGAAAGCATTGATTTAATTGTTTCTAACCTTGGCATCAACAATTTTGAAAATCCTGACAAAGTTTTTAAAGAATGTAATCGTGTAATGAAACCTAATTGCAAACTTGATTTGACCACAAATTTAAACGGGCATTGGAAAGAGTTTTATAACATCTTCGAAGAAACTTTTCGTCAACAAAATAAACCTGAGCTAATTAAAAAGTTAATCGAAGAGCAAGAGCATCGTGGTACAGTAGCAACAGTTTCAAAACTGTTTACAGATAATGGCTTTAAAATCACACGGCACTTTGAAGAAACTTTTGAGATGCGTTTTTTAAACGGAACAGCTTTTTTAAATCATCATTTTATAAAAGTTGGCTGGCTCTCATCATGGCAAAATATTATACCGCAAAATGAGCATCCAACTCTTTTCGAACATCTTGAAAAAAACCTGAATGCGCACGCACGCAAAACAGGAGGATTAACTCTATCTGTTCCGATGGCTTTTATTGAAGGAGAGAAAATATAATTGTTTTAAGGGAATACGAGTTGTTGAAAAAGTAAAGTTAGATGTTAAGAACTGTATTGATAAATGAAAGATTTTATTCTCTACTTTTCGCCACCAAATTTTTTACCCCAAAATATGCTTACAGCATTTTATAACAATGAAGTAATAGAAGCAGGATGCGATGAAGCCGGTCGCGGTTGCCTTGCAGGACCTGTGTTTGCTGCTGCTGTAATATTACCTGTTGATTTCTATCATCCATTGCTAAATGACTCGAAGCAAATGAAAGAATCGGATCGTGATGAGTTGCGTATCATCATTGAACTTGAAGCGTTAGCATATTCAGTGGCAAAAGTAGAAGCAGATGAAATTGATCGTATCAATATTTTAAATGCATCTTTCAAAGCAATGCATCTTGCCATTGAACAATTAAAAATTACTCCTGAGTTATTATTGATTGATGGCAACCGCTTTAAAAAATACCGTAACATAAAACATCAATGCATTATCGGTGGTGATGGAATATACCAGGCTATTGCAGCAGCCTCAGTGCTTGCTAAAACTTATCGCGATGATTACATGAAACAGTTGCATGATGAATTTCCTCGTTATGGATGGTTTAACAATAAAGCTTATGCCACACCGCAACATATAACTGCTATCAAACAATTCGGCCAGACAATCCATCACCGAAAATCTTTTGTGCTGAAACCAAAACAGTTTGAGCTTTTTGAAAAAGAGATATGATAGAATGTATGATGAGCCGAGGCCTTTCGACAATGTCATCCTGATCCCGATTCATCGGGAGAAGGAACTTTCTCCGAAAGTAGCAGTTACTTCATTTGAAGAAAGATGTTTCGTTTCTTCCGATAGCTATCGGAACAACATGACAGTCCCGTGAGAGTTTTTCTTATCAACATTGCAATGTCTATAATTTATAATTGTAACTATTAGTCTATGCCTTATTGACGATAGCTTTGCATCATAAACAAAATCAGGAGCATTTCGGAAAAACAAAACTACTTGCGTCCCCTTAAATAAAAATGAATCGCGTTGTTACGGCCTCTGTTATTGCAGTTTTAATTTTAATGGCTGCCTTGGGCAGTTTTATATATTTTAATAAATACCGAAGCGCTAAATCGTCAGCATTAAAAGCTGTGCCCACCGATGCTGTGTTAATTCTTAATGGCAAGGTGAATGAAAGTCTCATCAATACTTTTGCAAACTCTTCGTTTCTAAAAAATTTTACTGACCTCGAAACTGTTGAACGACTTCAGTCAAAATTAAAAGCCCTCCAAAATCTTATGACTGCTGATGCAGCTTTCAAAAATAAATTTGAAATTGAGGGTATTACAATTTCTGTTCATGCAGTTAAGGTGGATGAATTTGATTTCGTTTACTACCTCACTAACGTCAATGAGTTAAGTACGATTGAAATTAATCAGAAAATACAATTGCTTTTTGATTCCATTGCCAATGAAACTATCCGCACTTATGCCGATGTGGATGTGCATGACCTGCGCATGCGAAATTCTGGTAACGTTTTCACTTATGCCATATATGCTGATATTTTAATTGCAAGCTATACTCCTTTCTTAGTTGAAGATGCCATAAGGCAATTGAAGGCCGGCCGGCCGATCACCGCGCAGGAATCATTTAAAAAACTACAGCCCAAAACTCAACCCGAAAGTGATCTCAGCATTTACATCAACTATAAAAATTTACCGCGATGGCTTTCTACTTTTTGTAACCAGGATGGTGACGTGCGTTTCGTAAACGTTGAAAGCTTTGCCGATTGGAGTAAACTCGATATTGAATTAAAGAATAATTCATGTAAGCTGAATGGCTTAACCACAGCAAATGACACAGGTTCATTTATTAATTTATTTACCGGGCAAACTTCACAAAACATAAAAGCATTTTCTGTTTTCCCCCGTAATACCGCTGTGGTAAAGGCTTTCAGCCTAAGTGATAAAATTGCTTACTTTGAAAGATTAGCAATTTATAACAGCCGTTTCAGTATTTCAATCAATAATGAATTGCCTGCAAAATTTAAATCATTTATAACTTCATTGATGTATGATGAATATGGTTTGCTCATTACTGAGCCGGGTAGCACATCATACAGCAACAATTCTTATTGTTATTTTAATGCAACCAACATTAATGAAACAAAAAAGAAATTAGAAAAAATGCCAAACCTTATTGGAGATTCAAAAAACCAATCAAAGGTTAAGGCAACTACCTATCGCAATCACCAGATCGTTTTCATGCCTTATGAAAAATCTATAGCAACAATATTCGGCAACTCCTTCGAAAACGTTTCAGGTTTTTATTACACCGATATTTCTAATTATATTTTTATTGGAAATACCAATTCAGCGTTAAGAGTATTGGTTGATGCTTATGAAGAGAATAACCTGATCACTAAATCAACTGCATTCGATTCATTTAAAAAAGACCTGCCGTTAAATGCCAATTATCTTTTTTACTCGCAGATTAAAAATTCTTATTACCTGCTGCAATCAAAAGTAAACAAACAGTGGAGCACATGGCTTGACGACAACAGGGATCAATTTGAAAAAACAGAAACATATTCTTATGCTTTAAAAAGCAATAATTCTTTTTTTGAAACATCGGTTTATTTTAAAACTTCAGAAAGCACTGATGATGATGTAAGTGTAGTATGGGCGGCACAGTTGGATTATCCTATTGCAATTGCTCCACAACTTATTGAAACAAACGACAATCTGAAATTTATTGCCATACAGGATTCGGCCAACCAACTTTATTTAATTAATAACTCCGGTTCTATACTTTGGAAAAAGCAGTTGCCTGAAAAAATATTGCCGCCAATTTATTCACTTGACGTATTTAAAAATGGTAACCGTCAATTGGTTTTCAATACTGAAAACAATTTGTGGATGCTTGATTTTGACAGCAATGAAGTTTCCAACTTTCCTATTCATTTGCCTTCAGCGGCTACAGCAGCTTTGAGTGCTGTTGATTATGACAACACTCATGATTATCGTTTTTATATTCCATGCAGTAACGGAACAGTGTATGGTTATCAGCCAAGTGGGAAACCAATACCGGGATGGAATTTCGTAAGCAAGAATGATGTTGTTAATGAACTCTTGCAATATTTTAAAGTGAAATCTAAAGATTATCTTTTAGCCTCCACTGTAACAGGAAATATTTTTGCACTTGATCGCAATGGTAAGACCTCTTTAAAAATAAGTGAGACAGTGAACAAACAAAGGGAATATCCTTTTCATTTTGAAAATGATTCATCGGCTATAATTTTTAGTTGCCTTGACACTGCCGGCAATACAGTTAAAATAGATAGCACAGGAAATGTGACCCGTAACAGGAAATACCAATCACGATCGCTCAGCAATTATTATTCAACTGACATTAATAAAGATGGTAAGCCGGATGTGATTGATGTATTCAGCGATGAAATTATTGCCACTGATGATGCACAAAAAACAATTTTAGATTACAAAACTCCAGAAAATATTGATGCACATCTTACATTCTCAACCGATAACCGCGGTAATACACTCATCTGCTTTTCAAATAAAATGCATAATCAAATTTACATGATCAACATGAAAGGTAAGTTGGTAAGAGGAATGCCTGTAAAAGGTTATACTCTCCCCTATCTTGATGACCTGAATGGCGACCGTATTAAAAAGATTATTACCTGTGGTGATAGCATCAGTGTTACTGTTTATGATTTTTAGTTCTCCGCCATTACAAGTGACTAAAGACACTCGCTATTGATTTCTATTTATGGAGAAAAAAACAATTGATGCATTGTCATTCCATCATTCCATCATTCCATCATTCGATCATTCCGTTTCCCTTACCAGTTATTTCTCTTTATAAGATTTGCAATGTGTGCATGATGATGCATCCCATGCCAATGGTATAATGCTAAGGCCGACCACAGCGTCATTTCTTTTTGTTGTTCAGGATGAAAAAACTTTCTTCCGAAATCATCATTGCTCATGCCTTTCATTACATTCATCCAGCGTTGATGCACGGCATCCAATAAATTAAGCGACACATTAATATCTGTAACTTTTGAATCATTAAGTTCTGCCCACTTAGCTTCTAAGTACGGTTTTATTGTTGGTGTGTCTTCGGTTAATGCAAGTTTAAAACGGATATAAGCATTGGCATGTGAATCGGGAATGTGATGCAAAAGTTGTTTTACTGTCCATCCTCCCGGGCGATAAGGTGTTGCCAATTGCTCAGCAGTTAAATCTTTAACCGTATCCTTAACCAATTGCGGATAGGTTGAAAGATAATTTATTGCTGAGGTAATGGCTTCGGCATTAAATTGCAAGGGCGCCTGGAATTTGCCAATGGGATATTTTAATTGTTCTATGTCTTCCATGATTATATTTTTGCGATAAATGTATTCACTTAATGTCAAAGTTAAATCATCACTAATTTTCTGCATCTTTGAAAATAAAATCAAACATCTTTAAAACAAAAACAAAATCATCATCATGAAAACAAAACTTACTTTATTAATTATCCTGCTCTCGATGTTTTTTATTTATGAGGATATTAATGCGCAGGCGCCAGGGTGGCAGTGGGCTAAGGGTGCAGGTGGAATTGGCGATGATTATGGTGCGCGAATAGTTGTTGATAATAACAATAACTCTTATATAATGGGTTACTTTAACAGGGTTTCTCTTACTTTAGGAAATATAACTTTAATAAATGCTGACACTGATATTTTTAATACGACTTTCGATTTTTTCATAGCTAAATATGATCCTGCAGGCAACATTCTCTGGGCCAAAAGTGCAGGCGGACTAAATGATGATATGGGTTACGACATTGCGCTTGATATAAACCAGAATATTTATGTTACTGGTACATTTGTCAGCCCCTTGATTGATTTTGACAATATTACTTTAACAAATATGGGAGGTAGTGATATTTTTATAGTAAAATATGATGCCATTGGTAATGTCCTATCGGCTCAAAGAGAAGGTGGGAGCAGTGATGATTTGGCTTATGGATTAAAGATAGATACTGGTAATAACTTATACTTAACAGGTCAATTTGTGAGTCCATCTATTAGTTTTGGCAGTTATAACTTATACAATGTTGGCTTTCCTGATTTCTTTATAGTAAAATATGACCCCTCAGGTAATGTCCTCTGGGCAAATGGTGCAGGAGGTCCGGGTTATGATAGGGGAGAGAATATATCTGTCAATATAAATGGAGATGTTTACGTTACAGGAAGTTTCTCGAGCCCATCAATAATTTTTGGCACCATCACATTGACAAATGCCACTATTTCAGGAGGCGTGGGTGATTTGTTTATTGTTAAATATGATGCGATGGGAAACATGATCTGGGCAAATAGTGCAGGAGGAAATGGTTGGGATGGTATTAGTGGAATTGCCATTGATCTAAATGGGAATTTATTTATGAGTGGGGTTTTTGATGGTAGTTCAATTGTGTTTGGAAGCACTACATTGAATAATAATAGTATAATGTGGCATTCCGATCTTTTTATTTTAAAATATGATTCATCGGGATTTCCGCTGTGGGCTATAAGTGCAGGTGGAACTTACTATGATAGAGCAAGTAATATTATTCTTGACCCCAACGGCAATATATATTTGTGTGGATCATTTGGAAGTCCTGTTATAACTTTTGGCTCTACTACACTAATTAATGCAGGAAATGGGGGTGGCAGTGGCATTGGTTTAAATGATATTTTTAACCTAAAATGTGATTCATCTGGTAATGTGCTTTGGGCAAATAGTATAGGTGGAACTAATGAGGATTTTGGTAATGATATTGCAATGGATTCAAATGGAAATTTATATATAACCGGAATTTTTAAAAGCCCTAATATCTCATTTGGCAACACTACTTTAACGAATTCAAATGTAAATAGCCTTGATATTTTCATAGCCAAATTATCAAGCACTACAGGCATAGCAGATGCTTCGACTCCGCTCAGCATGACAAGCGTTTACCCCAACCCCGCCACCGATTACATCACCATCAAAACAGGCAGCAATAAAAAACAGGTAATAACCATCACCGATATAACAGGTAAAATAATTTACACCACCACTACCCTATCTGATAAAACAATAATCAATACAAAAGATTTTTCGCAAGGGGTTTATGCTGCGCAGGTGCAGGCAGGGGATTTTATTGAAACGAAAAAGGTGATTGTGGTGAGGTAATCGCGCCCGGAGAGACGTAATATATTACGTCTCTACACCCGCGACACAGTTACCCCATTAATCATCAAAAATTAAAAATCAAAACATCTTTAAAACAAAAAAAATCATCATCATGAAAACAAAACTTGCTTTATCAATTATCCTGCTCTCGGTGTTTTTTATTTATGAGGAAGGGATGGCCCAAACAAATGTTAGCGGATTTATTTCTGCAAATACAACTTGGAACCTTGCTGGTAGCCCATATATTCTTGTAGGGAACACCTTGGTATCACACGGTTATATATTGACGGTTGAACCAGGAGTTATAGTTAAATTCAATACCGACAAGGCTTTGCAAATTGATGGCGAACTTATCGCAATCGGTACATCGGCAAACAGAATCACCTTTACATCTAATCAACCAAGTCCGGCAGCGGGCGATTGGGCTAAAATTCATTTTCCCGATACCTGTGTGGATGCTGTTTTTGACACTGTTGGAAACTATCTTTCAGGTTCAATTATGAAATATTGTGATGTACTTTATGGTGGAGGATTGGGCTTTGGAGAAATTCAGGTTGAAGGCTCTTCACCTTATTTTACTCATTGTAACATTAGCAACAGTTCGGCCGATGGAATTCATTGTAACGGTTCAACTTGTTTAGTTGATTCAAGTTCTTTAAAATTTTGTGCGGGATATGGGCTTTCGTTTGATTATTATTTTCTGCAATCAAATAGCTTGTTGGTTCAGGATGATTCTATTTTAAATAATTCTTCTGGGGGTATATATTCAGGTAATAATGGTTTAGGTGCTGTATTATATCCTTATGAAATTAAAAGGAATGTTTTCATATCAAATAGCCAAGACGGAGCCCTTTTTATAGATTATGATGTATGGGAAGCAACAGTTTCAGAAAATTATTTCTTTAATAATACATCCCAGGGCTCATCAGGAATAGTTACTATAGCTGGTCGCAACCTCACTGTGACTTGCAATCGGTTTATAAATAATCAGGTAGCTAATCATGGCACTCTTTATTTGGAGAATTCCAATGACTTTGGTATTTCCTATATTGATAATAATGTCTTTGATGGCAATATTTCTAATGCAGCGGTCTCAGCACTTTTTCTGGTATGCAATAATTATCCTAGTCCACAACAAACAATTTATTTAACAAATAATGTAATTGAAAATAATGTATCGGCAAGCGGTGGTTCAACATGTTATTTTCGGGGATACCCTATTCCAAATAATGAAGGACTATTTAATCTTGCTCATAATAATATTGTAAATAACCAGGCAGCGACTACGCTCCAATTAAACACAGGTGCAAGTCAAAATAATAATACTAACAGGTATGCAGTCCTAAAGAATAATAATTTAATAAATCCCGCTGTACAATATGAAATTGAGAATAACCTACCTTATGGAGACGCTAATATTTATGCAGACAGCAACTACTGGGGAGGCACAATCACACAGCATATTGATTCTGTTATTTACGATTATTTTGACTTTGCAAATCAAACAGTGGTTTATTATAATCCAATTCTTACGTCACCCATTATACTTGATAGCTCATGCTCCTTAATTCCAATGGGAATAATGGATTTTAATAAGCCAACCTATCCTGCAATCTCCCTTTACCCAAACCCCGCCACCGATTATCTCACCATCAAAACAGGCAGCAATAAAAAACAGGTAATAACCATCACCGATATAACAAGTAAAATAATTTACACCGCCACTACCCCATCTGATAAAACAATAATCAATACAAAAGATTTTTCGCAAGGAGTTTATGCTGTGCAGGTGCAGGCAGACGATTTTATTGAAACGAAAAAGGTGATTGTGGTGAGGTAATCACGCTCGTAGAGACGTAATATATTACGTCTCTACACCCGCGACACAGTTACCCCATTAATCATCAAAAATTAAAAATCAAAACATCTTTAAAACAAAAAAAATCATCATCATGAAAACAAAACTTACTTTATTAATCATCCTGCTATCGTTGTTTTTTATTTATGAGGAAGGGATGGCGCAGGCGCCTGGCTGGGATTGGGCTAAAAGCGCAGGCGGAATATACAGTGACATTGGAAACGGCATTGCTACAGATGCCAATGGAAATGTATATGTAACGGGTCGTTTCAGTGGTACCATCACTTTCGGCTCCACCACTTTAACCTATGTAGGGGGTGATGATATTTTTATAGTGAAGTATGATGGCAATGGGAATGTGCTCTGGGCGAAAAGCGCTGGCGGAACATTCAACGATGAAGGAACCTGCATCAGCACTGATGCCGGAGGGAATATATATGTATCTGGGTTTTTTCAAAGTCCTTCCCTGACTTTCGGTTCAACCACTTTATCAAACTCCGGTGGTTCAGATATTTTTATAGTTAAATATGATGGCAATGGGAATGTGCTCTGGGCGAAAAGCACTGGCGGAACCGATACTGAACGAGGAAACGGCATCGCCACCACTGCCAACGGAAATGTTTATATAACCGGTTTATTTAATAGCACCTCCATCGCATTCGGTTCAACCACTTTAACTAACGCCAATGCAGGCATTATGGATGTTTTTATAGCCAAATACGATGGCAGCGGAAATGAGCTCTGGGCAGAAAGCGCAGGAGGAACAGATGCTGATATTGGATTCGCCATCGCTTCCGATGCCAGCGGAGACGTGTATATAACGGGTTATTTTGCAAGTTCCACTATCACATTCGGCTCCACCACTTTAAGCATTGTAGGAGCAGGTGCGGATATTTTTATAGTGAAATATGATGCCGGTGGAAATGTACTATGGGCGAAACAAGCTGGCGATTTTAGTATTGATATTGGATACGGCATTGCTACCGATGCAGCGGGAAATGTGTATGTAACGGGCTATTTTGGAAGTGCCTCAATTACTTTCGGCTCCACCACTTTAACCAACACCAGCTTCGGTAATGATATTTTTACTGTTAAATATGATGGCAGCGGAAATGTTCTCTGGGCGAAAAGCGCAGGCGGCACAGGTAATGAGGTTGGACAGCGCATAACCACAGATCCCGGAGGAAATGTTTATGTGACGGGTGATTTTCAAAGTTCCGCTATCACTTTTGGCTCAACCACTTTATCCAACACAGGCCAGGAAGATATTTTTATAGTGAAATATGATGGCAACGGAAATGTACCCTGGGCTGTAAGCGCAGGTGGAACAAGTGGTGAGGGCGGACAAAGCATTGCCACCAATTCATCAGGAAATGTATATGTAACGGGTTATTTTGTGAGTCCCTCCATCACTTTCGGCTCAACTACTTTAACCAATGTAAATGGTACTGATTTTTTTGTAGCCAAATTATCTAGCACAACAGGCATCGCAGAGCAAAACCCAAATAACGGTGTAACCCTCTACCCCAACCCGGCCACCGATTACCTCACCATAAAAACAGGCATCAATAAAAAACAGGTAATAACCATCACCGATATTACAGGTAAAATAATTTATACCACCACTACCCTATCTGATAAAACAATAATCAATACAAAAGATTTTTCGCAAGGGGTTTATGCTGTGCAGGTGCAGGCAGCAGATTTTATTGAAACGAAAAAGGTGATTGTGGTGAGGTAATCGCGCCCGTAGAGACGTAATATATTACGTCTCTACATGTTCGTCTCTACATACTACGTTTCTGGACCGTTGAACCCAAACAAAAAAGCCGCCCATAACGAGCGGCTTTTTTCTGTGTCTAACCCTCGAAGGGTTTTTCAATCCTCCGAGGGTTAATGCGACTATGCCTCAGCTTCCACTTCTTGTTTTGCTGCCATCAAAGCATCAAACTCTTCCTTGCTTCCTACAATAATCTTTTCGTATTCACGCAATCCCGTACCTGCTGGGATTAAGTGACCTACGATTACATTCTCCTTCAGGCCTAACAGGTGGTCAACCTTGCCGTGTATAGCGGCTTCGTTAAGCACCTTGGTAGTTTCCTGGAATGATGCAGCCGATATCCAGCTCTTCGTTTGCAACGAAGCCTGTGTGATACCCTGCAACACAGGTGTTGAAGTAGCAGGTACAGCCTGGCGCGCATCGGTAGGAGTTTTTCCCTGGCGTTTCAAAGTTGAATTCTCATCGCGCAATTTACGCACGCTAACGATTTGTCCTGCTTTAAATATAGTAGAATCACCTGGTTCCATCACCACCATCTTATCATAAATGGCATCGTTCTCTTCAATAAAATCCAAACGGTTTACCAATTCCTTTTCAAGGAACTTAGTATCTCCCGGGTCTTCTATCTGAACCTTGCGCATCATCTGGCGAACTATCACTTCAAAGTGCTTATCGTTGATCTTCACACCCTGCAAACGGTAAACTTCCTGCACCTCGTTTACAAGATATTCCTGCACTGCACCGGGTCCTTTGATTGAAAGAATATCACCTGGCGAAGTAGCACCATCACTTAACGATGCACCTGCGCGGATGTAATCATTATCCTGAACAAGAATGTGCTTGGATAATGCCACAAGATATTTCTTCACTTCACCATCTTTAGCCGTTACAATGATCTCGCGGTTTCCACGCTTGATACCGCCATAAGTTACCATACCATCAATTTCGGCTACTACGGCTGGATTGCTTGGGTTACGTGCTTCAAACAATTCGGTAACACGAGGCAAACCACCTGTGATATCACCGGCTTTTGCGGAACTACGCGGCAGCTTGGCTATGATCATACCTGCAGTAATCTTTTCACCTTTGTTTACAATGATGTGAGCACCTACGGGTACGTTGTAAGACTTTAAAGTAACCTTATCACTACCTACAATTTTAATTGCGGGATTCTTAGTCTTATCACGACTATCAATAATCACTTTCTCCTTATAGCCGGTTTGCTCATCAAGCTCCTCGCGGAAGGTTATACCTTCTTCGATATATTCATAATCAATTTTACCGGAAGATTCAGTAACAATAACCGCATTGTAAGGATCCCACTCGCAAATGATTTCACCCTTTTTCACTTCCTTACCTTCAGAAACAAACATGTGCGCACCGTAAGGAATATTATTGGTAGCGAGAATCGCCTTTGTTCCTCTATCCACAATACGCATTTCGCCCGAACGTCCGATAACTACCTGTACATCTTTAGTTTCAGTTTTATATGGAATTGAACGTACTTCATCAAATTCAATAATACCGGCAAACTTAGCTTCAATGCGGCTTTCCTGTGCAAGGTTACGCGCTGCACCACCGGCATGGAATGTACGCAGTGTTAACTGTGTACCAGGCTCACCGATAGATTGTGCAGCAATAACACCTACTGCTTCACCACGTGATACCATGCGGCCATTAGCAAGATTGCGTCCGTAGCATTTGGCACAAACACCTTGCTTGCTTTCGCAGGTCAACACCGAACGGATTTCAACCGATTCAATCGGAGAATTTTCAATTACCTCTGCCACATCATCACCTATCTCTTCACCACTTAACACAATTGTTTTTCCTGTTAAAGGATGCACTATATCACGGAGCGATACACGACCAAGAATACGATCGTATAATGATTCCACTACATCTTCATTATTCTTCAAAGCCGTTTCTGCCAATCCACGTAAAGTGCCACAGTCAAATTCAGTGATAATTACATCCTGTGCAACGTCAACCAAACGCCTTGTTAAGTAACCTGCATCGGCAGTTTTAAGCGCTGTATCGGCAAGACCTTTACGCGCACCGTGAGTTGAGATAAAATACTCAAGGATGCTCAATCCTTCTTTAAAGTTGGAAAGGATAGGATTCTCAATAATCTCACCACCTGATGCACCAGCCTTTTGAGGTTTAGCCATCAAACCTCTCATGCCTGAAAGCTGGCGAATCTGATCCTTAGAACCACGCGCTCCTGAATCCAACATCATATAAACTGCGTTGAATCCTTGGCGTTCAGTAGAAATCGCCTTCATCAGGTTTTCTGTGATGCGTGAGTTGGTACGGGTCCAGATGTCAATAATCTGGTTGTAACGCTCATTATCAGTAATGAAACCATTTTGATAATTTTCCATTACCGTTGCTACTTCGGCATCAGCCTTAGCTATCAACTGCTCTTTATTTACATCAATATCAATATCGGCAAGGTTGAACGACAGGCCGCCTTTAAATGCCATCTTGAAACCAAGATCCTTAATATCATCTAAGAACTTCGCTGTGCCTGCAATACCAACTTTCTTTAACACCTTGGCAATAATATCGCGCAAAGATTTTTTGGTAAGAAGTTCATCAATATAACCAACTTCTGTTGGCACAACCTGGTTAAACATTACACGACCAACTGTGGTAGTGATAATCTTTTGAACTAATTTATCATTGTCAATAACGTTTGCACGAACCCTAATTTCAGCATGCAAATCAACACGACCTTCGTTATGTGCGATGATAACTTCTTCATCACTGTAAAAAGTCAATCCTTCACCTTTAACCTTTACCGTATCGGTTGATTTTTTTCCTTTGGTGATGTAATACAATCCCAATACCATGTCCTGCGAAGGAACGGTAATAGGTGCACCATTGGCAGGGTTAAGGATGTTATGCGAAGCAAGCATCAACATTTGTGCTTCAAGTATTGCAGCATTACCAAGCGGAACGTGAACAGCCATCTGGTCACCGTCAAAGTCGGCATTGAAAGCCGTACAAACCAACGGGTGCAATTGAATCGCTTTTCCTTCAATCAACTTTGGCTGAAATGCCTGGATACCTAAACGGTGAAGCGTTGGAGCGCGGTTAAGCATTACAGGATGTCCCTTCAACACATTCTCCAATATATCCCAAACAATTGCATCCTTGCGGTCAACAATTTTCTTTGCACTCTTTACAGTTTTTACTATACCGCGTTCAATCATCTTGCGGATGATAAACGGCTTGAATAATTCAGCAGCCATATCTTTTGGCAAACCGCACTCATGTAATTTCAACTCAGGTCCAACAACAATTACTGAACGGGCACTATAATCAACTCGCTTACCAAGTAAGTTTTGACGGAAACGACCTTGCTTGCCTTTCAATGAATCACTCAATGATTTCAGAGCGCGGTTCGATTCTGTTTTAACTGCATTCACTTTACGTGAATTGTCAAACAATGAATCCACAGCTTCCTGCAACATGCGTTTCTCATTACGCAAGATTACATCGGGTGCTTTTATCTCCATCAAACGCTTCAAGCGATTGTTGCGGATAATAACCCTGCGATACAAGTCATTCAAATCGGAAGTTGCGAAGCGACCACCATCCAATGGAACAAGTGGGCGCAATTCAGGTGGAATAACAGGAACTACTTTCACAATCATCCATTGCGGAAGATTTTCAATATTGAGATTTGCATTGCGGAAAGCCTCAACAACATTCAAACGCTTTAATGCTTCGTTCTTACGCTGCTGCGAAGTTTCGTTGCTTGCCTGGTGACGGAGGCGGAATGAAAGTTCATCCAAATCCAACCGCGACAACAAATCATACAATGAATCAGCACCCATCTTAGCTATGAACTTGTTAGGGTCTGAATCATCAAGGTGTTGATTTTCCTTTGGCAATCCATCAATGATATTGAAGTACTCTTCTTCAGTTAAGAAGTCAAGGTAATTTATACCATCAGCTCCTTTGATACCAGCCTGGATTACAACGTAACGCTCATAGTAAATGATGAGATCAAGCTTTTTGGTAGGTAATCCCAGCAAATAACCAATCTTATTTGGCAATGAACGGAAGTACCAGATATGCGCGACAGGAACCACCAATGAAATGTGTCCCATACGCTCTCTGCGCACTTTCTTTTCTGTCACTTCAACACCGCAACGATCGCATACAATACCCTTGTAACGGATACGTTTGTATTTGCCGCAATGACATTCCCAATCCTTAACAGGACCGAAAATACGTTCGCAGAACAAACCATCTCGCTCAGGCTTATAAGTACGGTAATTGATTGTTTCAGGCTTTAGAACTTCACCGCTACTTTGCTCAAGAATATCTTCGGGCGAAGACAAACTGATAGTAATCTTGGAGAAGTTACTCTTTAATTTTATTTCTTTTTTAGTTCCCATTTCTTTTCAATTTTCGGTTTACAGTTTTTGATTAACCCTTTTACTATCACCGCTTTATTTGATGGTTTTTAATTTATAATTTTAATGAACGAATTTGCCCCTAACCCCAACCCTAAAGGGAGTCCGTTTGCTATTGAACAGACTGGCTCCCTTTAGGGTTGGGGTTCTTTCCCTCTTATCAATCCAAAGTTACTTTTAATCCTAAACCTCTAAGCTCATGCAACAATACATTAAACGATTCGGGGATACCCGGAGTTCCCATGTTGTCGCCTTTTACAATAGCTTCATAAGCTTTTGCACGGCCTACCACATCATCACTCTTAACCGTTAATAATTCCTGCAATATGTTAGCTGCGCCAAATGCTTCAATTGCCCAAACCTCCATCTCACCAAAACGCTGACCACCAAACTGTGCTTTACCACCGAGAGGCTGCTGCGTAATTAATGAATATGGTCCGATTGAACGTGCATGCATCTTATCATCAACCATGTGGCCTAATTTCAACATGTAGATAATACCTACAGTAGCCGGTTGGTCAAATTTCTCACCACTCAAACCATCATACAAATAAGTTACACCGTACTTAGGAAGACCTGCTTTTTCAGAATAAGCATTAATATCATCAAGCGTTGCACCATCGAAAATAGGAGTTGAAAACTTAGTTCCCAATTTCTCCCCTGCCCATGCCAATACGGTTTCATAAATCTGACCAAGGTTCATACGCGATGGTACACCAAGCGGGTTCAATACTATATCAACTGGCGTTCCGTCTTCGAGGAAGGGCATATCTTCGGCACGTACTATACGGGCTACAATACCCTTATTACCGTGACGGCCTGCCATCTTATCCCCTACCTTCAGCTTGCGTTTTTTAGCAATGTAAACCTTTGCCATTTGCAGAATGCCTGCGGGTAATTCATCACCTACTGTAAGCGCGTATTTCTTTCTCTTAAATGAACCATTTATATCCTGCGCCTTTATAGTATGATTATGCAACAACTGGCTTATCTGGTCATTCTTCTCTTTATCAGTAGTCCATTTGGTTGGATTGATATTTTCATAGTTCATATCAGCCAGCATCTTTTGAGTAAACTTAGCACCCTTTGGAATCAATGCTTCCTTCAACAGGTTATAAACACCCTGCGAAGTCTTACCATTAACCAATGTGAAAAGCTTATCAATCAATCGAAGCTTAAGCGCACCTACCTGCTTGGCCATTTCATCATCTAATTTCATAATGATGTCTTTTTCATTTGCCTTTGAAACTTTCTCTTTTATATTTCTTGAGAATAATTTTTTACCGATAACCACACCACGCACCGATGGAGGCACTTTTAACGATGCATCTTTCACATCTCCTGCTTTGTCACCAAAAATGGCCCGTAAAAGTTTTTCTTCTGGTGATGGATCAGTTTCTCCTTTGGGAGTAATCTTACCAATAAGGATATCACCTTCCTGAACCTCAGCTCCAACGCGTATCATTCCATTCTCATCAAGGTCTTTGGTTGACTCTTCACTTACGTTTGGAATATCAGACGTTAATTCTTCCATTCCGCGCTTAGTGTCGCGCACTTCCAATTGGTATTCTTCAACATGCAGCGAAGTAAAAATATCATCACTCACCACTTTCTCAGAAATTACAATAGCATCTTCAAAGTTGTAACCTTTCCAGGGCATGAACGCCACTTTAAGATTTCGACCTAAAGCCAGTTCACCATTTTCAGTTGCATAACCTTCGCATAGTACCTGACCTGCTCTAACCTTCTCCCCTTTGCGAACAATTGGTTTCAAATTGATACAGGTACTTTGATTGGTTTTCTGGAATTTAGTAAGCGTATAAACTTTAAGATCTTCTTCAAAACTTACTAACTTCTCATCTTCGCTGCGATTGCTGCGAACGTGAATTTCATTGGCATCAACATATTCAACCACACCATCATGTTCAGCATTAATCAATACACGCGAATCGCGAACCACAGAGCCTTCAAGGCCTGTACCAACAATAGGTGCCTGCGGACGTAATAACGGAACCGCCTGGCGTTGCATGTTTGAACCCATTAAGGCACGGTTAGCATCATCATGCTCGAGGAAGGGAATAAGCGATGCGGCAATAGATGCAATCTGGTTAGGAGCAACATCAATAAGATGTACATCCTTAGGATCAACAATCGGGAAATCGCCTTCGAAACGTGCTTTTACTTTATCGGTATGAAACTGGCCTTTTTCATCAACATCGGCAGTTGCCTGTGCAATTACTTTTCCATCTTCTTCTTCGGCCGTAAGATAAATCACTTTCTCATCAAGATTTAATTTACCCTCATTTACCTTACGATATGGCGTAGAGATAAAACCAAGGTTATTGATTTTAGCAAAAACGCATAAAGAAGAAATCAAACCAATGTTCGGACCTTCAGGAGTTTCAATAGTACACAAGCGACCATAGTGAGTATAGTGAACGTCACGCACTTCGAAACCGGCACGCTCACGACTAAGTCCACCTGGCCCGAGTGCAGATAAACGTCTCTTATGTGTTATTTCAGCTAATGGATTTGTTTGATCCATAAACTGGCTTAACTGGTTAGTGCCAAAGAATGAATTGATAACCGATGATAATGTTTTCGCATTAATCAAATCAGCAGGAGTGAACACCTCGTTATCACGCACGTTCATACGCTCACGAATAGTGCGTGCCATACGTGCCAATCCAACACCAAACTGCGAATATAATTGCTCTCCAACTGTACGCACACGCCTGTTGCTCAAGTGATCAATATCATCCACATCAGCTTTTGAATTGATTAACTCAATAAGATATTTGATGATGAGGATAATATCTTCTTTAGTAAGAATACGAACAGTTTCAGGAGTTGAAAGCCCCAATTTCTTATTGATACGATAACGACCTACGGAACCTAAATCGTAACGCTTATCAGAGAAAAACAGCTTGTCAATGATACCACGCGCTGTTTCTTCATCGGGTGGTTCAGCATTACGTAACTGGCGGTAAATGTGCTCCACAGCTTCCTTCTCATTGTTAGAAGTATCTTTCTGAAGTGTATTATAGATAATAGCATAATCAGCAGTATTAGCTTCTTCCTTATGAAGGATGATGCTTTTTGCACCTGCTTCAATGATCAGATCAACATGCGCTTCTTCAATTATCGTTTCGCGTTCCATTACCACCTCGGTACGGGTAATTGAAACAACCTCTCCGGTATCCTCATCCACGAAATCTTCAATCCATGTTCTTAAAACACGTGCAGCAAGCTTGCGGCCAACTGCCGACTTCAAGGCTGATTTGCTAACTTTCATTTCGTCAGCGAGTCCGAATATTTCAAGAATATCCTTATCAGTTTCATAGCCGATTGCACGTAACAAAGTAGTTACCGGGAACTTCTTTTTACGATCAATGTAAGCGTACATCACATTATTAATGTCTGTAGCAAACTCAATCCATGAACCCTTGAAAGGAATAACACGTGCTGAATACAATTTGGTTCCGTTAGCGTGACGGCTTTGCCCGAAAAACACACCGGGTGAACGGTGAAGCTGCGATACCACTACACGCTCAGCGCCATTTACCACAAAGGTTCCTTTCGGAGTCATGTAAGGAATGGTTCCAAGGTAAACATCCTGGATTATCGTTTCAAAATCTTCGTGCTCAGGATCAGTACAGTATAATTTTAATTTGGCCTTAAGCGGAACGCTATAGGTTAATCCACGCTCAATACACTCTTCAATAGCGTATCGGGGCGGGTCAATAAAATAATCCAAAAATTCAAGAACGAAATTATTTCTTGAATCAGTAATTGGAAAATTTTCGCTGAACACTTTGTACAATCCTTCATTGGAACGATTGTCCGAAGTTGTTTCCAGCTGGAAGAACTCCTGGAATGAACGGAGTTGAATCTCAAGAAAATCGGGATAATCAATTGCATGCTTACTTGAAGCAAAATTGATTCTCCTGGTCATCTTATCGTGGTGATTTGTTATAGAAGCCACTTTTTATTTGGTTTTAATTTATGAATACATTTTAAACAAGGGGAAACAACTACTGCCCAAATTGCTATAAACAGGTATAGACCCCCGCAAAAGCGAGAGTCTATCGTGTTTAAATATCAGCGTTTTTAATTATTGAACAGGATAACAAGTGGAGATGATTTAAAGAGTGAACGTTAAAATATCGAAATTTAAAAGACGCTTTCGCGGATTAAAAATTTCAAATTTCAAATCCCTACTTTAATTCAACCTCAGCACCAGCATCCATAAGCTGCTTCTTCATATCTTCAGCAGTTGCTTTATCAACACCTTCTTTGACTGCTTTAGGAGCACTATCAACTAAATCTTTAGCTTCTTTCAAGCCAAGACCTGTTAATTCCTTAACCAACTTAACAACGCCTAACTTAGCGCTGCCTGCAGCTTTAAGAATTACATCAAAAGTTGACTTTTCAACAGCCTCGGCAGCAGCGGGTGCAGCAGCAGCGGCAGCGGGTGCAGCAGCAGCGGCAGGCTCAATGCCATATTCGTCTTTTAATATTTTTGCTAATTCGTTTACTTCTTTCACAGTTAAGTTTACCAACTGGTCTGCGAATGCTTTTAAATCTGCCATTTTATTTATTTGATTTTTAAAATTAATTATTGTTTGTGTTAATGAATATCTGAAAGTGGAAGCTTTCTTTTTGATATTCCTTTTTATTGTAAATCTAAATTTTGAAACTAAAGATCTGCGTAACCAAAATCTGTTATTCCAAAACCAAATTCAATCTTTTAAAATTATCTGGATTCTAATGTTTTAATGATACCTGCAATTGTATGACCACCGCTTTGTAATCCGCCCAATACACGCTGCATTGGCGATTGCAACAAGCCAATAATTTCACCGATAAGCTCATTTTTGGTTTTAAGACTTGCTAATATGTCAAGCTGGTTATCACCAATAAACACAGATGATTCCACGTAAGCACATTTAAGCAGCGGGCGATCACCTTTTTTACGGAACTCTTTAATCAGCTTTGCAGGAATGCTTGAACCTTCTGACAACATTAATGCCGATGAACCTTTTAAAGAACCGAATACAGGTTCATACTCAACTGCATTCATACGCTCAAGGGCCTTCTGAATAAGTGTATTTTTAGCCACACTAAGTTTCACTCCTTTATTAAAACACAGTCTGCGCAATTGGTTAATCTTTTCAACCGTTAATGTTGAAATATCTGTAACATAAAAGCCATTGTAAGCTGAAAGTGTTTCAACCAACTGGTCTATGATTTTATTTTTTTCGTCTCTTGTCATTGTTTTAAATATTGATTTAATTTATTGGGGCAAAAAGTGATTTCGGGTCAATCTTAACCCCTGGTCCCATTGTAGATGAAATATAAACACTGCGCAGGTAAGTACCTTTTGCAGAAGATGGTTTTAATTTCACAATTGAATGAACCACTTCGGCAGCGTTCTCGGATAATTTCTTTACATCAAAAGATGATTTGCCTACGGATGTATGAATGTGTCCTTGCTTATCAACTTTAAAGTCAATCTTACCGCCTTTAACTTCTGTAACTGCTTTGCCTACATCAACTGTTACAGTTCCTGTTTTAGGGTTAGGCATCAGGTTTCGCGGTCCTAAAATCTTACCGAGCTTGCCAACTTTAGCCATTACGCTGGGCATTGTGATTACAACATCAATATCAACCCAGCCTCCTTCAATCTTTTTAATGTACTCATCCAAACCAACATAATCAGCCCCTGCAGCTTTTGCTTCTTCTTCTTTATCAGGAGTACATAAAACCAATACCCTTTTTACTTTTCCCGTTCCATGAGGTAAGGTAACCACACCGCGAACCATTTGATTTGCCTTACGCGGATCCACGCCAAGGTGAATGCTCAGGTCAACCGAAGCATCAAATTTGGTAAAAGAAATTTCCTTAACAATTTTAGCAGCTTCGCTCAGTTGGTATGATTTTGTTGCATCATACTTTGCTATTGCAGCTTTGTACTTTTTTGAAAGTTTTGCCATTTATTTACTTGTGTTATGTGGTATAACGTTCTTAATTAAGGTTTGGAAGCAACCTTTGATTTTGAACTTCCACTGTTTGTGTTTTGTGCTGTGAGCTATAAGCCTTGGGCCGCAGGCTTAAAGCCTATGGCTTATAGCTTGAAGCCTTAAAAAGGTCTCTCTCCTTCAATTAAAAAACCCATTGAACGTGCTGTACCTGCAACCATATTCATTGCTGATTCAACTGTAAAACAATTTAAATCGGGCATCTTAACTTGTGCAATTTCCCGAACCTGATCCCAGTTTACTGTTGCCACCTTTTTACGGTTTGGCTCAGCAGAACCGCTTTTAGTCTTTGATACCTCTAATAATTGTGCAGCTACTGGGGGAGTTTTTATAACAAAGTCAAATGACTTGTCAACGTAAACTGTAATAACCACCGGGCAAACTTTGCCTGCCTTATCTTGGGTGCGTGCATTAAACTGCTTGCAGAACTCCATGATGTTCACACCCTTTGCTCCCAATGCAGGACCAATTGGTGGTGCAGGATTCGCAGCGCCTCCTTTAACTTGCAATTTTATAAATGTTGCTATTTCTTTTGCCATCTCTTTAAATTAATTTTAAATTTTAAATTTTAAATTTTAAACTACCTGGAAGCGATAATTTATAATATAAAATCCATAATTACTCTTTTTCAACCTGCATATAGCTAAGTTCAAGCGGAGTTTTACGTCCGAATATCTTAACCATTACTTTTAGTTTTCTCTTTTCTTCATGAACCTCTTCAATAGTTCCTGAGAAACTATTAAACGGACCATCTATAACCTTCACTGTTTCACCAACCACAAAAGGAATGTTCAACATTTCTTCTGTATCGGCTAATTCATCCACTTTGCCTAAAATTCTATTTACTTCTGATGGCCTTAAAGGGGCCGGAGCTTCACCTTTTGGTCCAAGGAAATTAATAACCCCGGGGATGTTTTGAATAATGTGTGGAATCTCTCCAGTTAATGCAGCCTCAAGCAATACATAACCCGGTAAATAATTGCGTTCCTTACTAACTTTCTTACCATTTTTAATCTGGTAAACTTTTTCAGTTGGTATCAACACCTGCGCAACTACATTTTCAAGTTTCAAACGGGCAATTTCAGCATCAATATACTGCTTTACCTTTTTTTCCTTACCGCTAATGGCACGTATCACGTACCATTTTTTTTCATTCATTACTTCTGCCATGGAGTTTGCATTTTTATTAAGCTATCAGTTGATATATGAATCCAAGCAGTTTCTCAAAAACTGTATCTATTAAGAAAATAACCAAACTAATAATAAGTGTAGCTACCAAAACTGTAATTGCACTTTCCTGCAATTCAGCCGCTGTAGGCCAACTTACCTTATGCATCAATTCGTTATAAGACTCACGAACGTATAATTTTACTTTTTCCATTTTACTGTTTGATATTTCATGCACGGGTGGAGAGATTCGAACTCCCATCAACGGTTTTGGAGACCGCTATTCTACCCTTGAACTACACCCGTTTATTATGTTTGCAATTGTCCAGAGGCAGTTAGCAAAACCGCTAATTATTATCTGCTCTATTAAACAAGTCAGCAGTTGACAATAATTTTTGCCAACTGCCAACCTTTAACTGCCTTTATTATTACTTAATGATTTCAGTTACCTGGCCTGCACCTACTGTGCGTCCACCTTCGCGGATAGCGAAACGTAAACCTTTATCCATAGCAACAGGTACAATCAATTTTACAGTGATAGTAACATTGTCGCCAGGCATCACCATTTCGCGTCCTTCAGGTAAATCAATTTCTCCTGTTACATCAGTTGTACGTAAATAAAACTGTGGACGATATTTTTGATGAAATGGAGTGTGACGTCCACCTTCTTCTTTCTTCAATACATAAATTTCGGCTTTGAACTCAGTGTGAGGAGTGATAGAACCTGGTTTTGCAACAACCATACCCCTGCGGATATCATTCTTTTCTATACCACGTAACAATAAACCTACGTTATCACCAGCTTCGCCACGGTCAAGTATTTTACGGAACATTTCAACTCCGGTTACAGTAGAAGTTAATTTCTTTTCCTGCATTCCGATAATTTCAACGTTATCGTTTGAATTGATTACTCCTCTTTCAATACGGCCAGTTGCAACTGTACCACGACCTGTGATAGAGAACACATCTTCAACAGGCATTAAGAAAGGAAGATCAATCTGACGTGGAGGAATCGGAATAAAGGTATCCACTGCATCCATCAATTCCATAATCTTAGGAACCCATTTAGGATCTAAGTTCAGACCACCCAAAGCGGATCCGCGAATGACTGGTGTATTATCACCATCAAATTCATAGAAACTGAGAAGTTCGCGAATTTCCATTTCAACTATATCCAGCAACTCTTCATCGTCAACCATATCCACTTTATTCATGAACACTACAATTTTAGGAACACCAACCTGGCGTGCCAAAAGAATATGCTCGCGGGTTTGAGGCATAGGACCATCGGTAGCTGCTACAACTACGATCGCACCATCCATCTGTGCAGCACCTGTTACCATGTTCTTAACATAGTCAGCGTGACCCGGACAGTCAACGTGAGCATAATGACGGAGGGCGGTTGAATACTCCACGTGTGCAGTATTAATCGTAATTCCTCTTTCTTTTTCTTCAGGAGCGTTATCAATTGAATCAAAACTGCGCTTTTCAGAAAGGCCTTTTTCCGCCAGCACCATTGTGATTGCTGCGGTTAAAGTAGTTTTGCCGTGATCAACGTGACCAATTGTTCCAATGTTAACGTGCGGCTTTGAACGATCGAATTTTTCTTTTGCCATTTTGGTATGTGTATTAAAAGTTAATAGTTAAGTTTGAAATGTTATATGAATAAAATAGTAATATAAAACTCTTGAGCCGATGGGGGGAATTGAACCCCCGACCTCTTCCTTACCAAGGAAGTGCTCTACCACTGAGCTACAGCGGCTTTAATTGTTGACGGTTTAAACTAAACCTTCCAAGAGAGCGGAAGACGGGGCTCGAACCCGCCACCTATAGCTTGGAAGGCTATCGCTCTACCAAATGAGCTACTTCCGCTTATTTTTTTTTCATTCTTTCTTCGTGGGGAGAGAAGGATTCGAACCTTCGAAGTCATAAGACGACAGATTTACAGTCT
>JBDTRM010000187.1:0-2060 GCA_039931675.1 Bacteroidia bacterium
CACTCTTACCCAACCTTATTACCTTATTTTTTGTGAAAGATAAGGTAATAAGGTTGTCATCCGGTCGAGTTTTTTTTACTAAGGTAATAAGGTTTTTAGTCCAATTGGAATAGTCGTTTTTATCCCGTTTGCAGTATAAATTACACAACAGCAAATTAAATTTACTATAAGTAAATTGAGAAAATGGAAATTAGGACAGACTTATATTTAGGAGACAGTAAAAAAGAACTTAAAAATCTTGCAGACAATTCAGTTGATTTAATCGTAGCATCTCCACCTTATGCTGACCAATGCAAAAGTACTTATGGAGGAATACATCACGATAAATATGTTGAATGGTTTTTACCAATATCCGAACAGTTATGAGTTATGAAGCAGAAATGCTCAAAAAATTTGAAATGCCTGCTCGTAAAGAAGTTGAGCAGGCTTTGCTCATTACTTTATTTAACCATAATGGGGTTATAAAGGAATTTGCATCAGGAGAAGAAATAGTGAATGAAATTGCAAATAAATTTGCTTTGAATGACAATCAAAGAACAGTTTCCTTAGAAAGGCCTTATCATAAAGAGAATAGAATTGTAAAAACTCCACTTTGGCATCGTCTTTTGTATCGTGCCGCTGATTCACTAGCCAAAGAAAAATTAGTTTCAAGACCAACATCAACTATAGTTCTTACCAATAAAAGAGAATGGATGTTAACTGAAAATGGTTTTGATGAAGCTCTTAAACTTTTAAATATTCCACAAACCCAGAAGGAATTTCTTCCAACAAAATCTTATGAGGTTCAAAAAATCGTAAAGAAATTAATTGAAACACCCAGCCCAAAAACTACGATCCTTTTGATAAAGAAAAGAAAGTGGTACAGATTACAAGAGAATCTGTAATGCGAACTCGGGGTTTTCGTCAGGCAGTGATTGAAGCGTATGATTATAAGTGCGCTTTTTGTGGATTAAAAATTAATTCTCTTAAAGATATGAGTTGGGAAGTTGAAGCTGCGCACATTGTTCCTAATTATGAAAAAGGAAGAGATGATATTTTAAATGGATTATCATTATGTCATTTGCATCACTGGGCTTTTGATGCTGGTTGGTTTACTTTACAAGATAATTTTAGAATTCAGGTTTCTTCAAAAGTAAATTCTTTGTCTTCTGATTTTGGTAGAATTGGTACTTATAATTTTATCAGAATTTTATCAGACAATAATTCTAAACTTTTGCTTCCTAAACGAAAAGAAATTTATCCTCATCAAAAAGCAATTAGTTGGCATCGTGAAAATAAATTCTGTAATTAAAAAATTTTAAAATATGAAATCAACATTTCAGATTCGCTACAAACTAAGTTTGGGCGAGGCTCAAGATGCAGGCTATGAGTACATCACTGCGTTGAATGTTAATGATGCTTTGAAAAAATTCGCTCTAATGAATAAAATTAATCCCAAGAAATTTGCGAGTGTTGAGGATTGGACTTGGGAAGATGGATTATGGTACGGATTTTTCAAATCAATCAAAAAAGTCAAAGAAATATCTTGTCCTCATTGTAATGGAACCGGCATAATACATGCGTAAGAAAGTGTCTTATTTATAAATACTGCGGCCAGAAATTTTGGGAATTTATTTCAGGTGATTCTAATCTTTACACAGAATTGATTGAACCGCTTGGACATAAAGCTAAAGAGCGGAACGATGATTTTATGAAATCGTATTCGCAAATGATAAACAAGTTCATCAAAGAATTTACAACTGATTTTTGTGATAACAACGGAGCCATTGATTGGAATAAACTGGTTAAACTTAATTCGGCAATAGCAGAACCTAAGACTAAAAAATAAATCCCCTGATATTGCGAGCTTTTAGCTCGTGATTTTATTATAAAAAATTATTTTAGTTGTAAGGTTAAAGAACGAGCTAAAAGCGCGCATTAGCTGGGTGACGCAAATAAAAGTGTCACTGATTTTTTCTTGTAGAAGCAAAGAAAAACTTAGTCTTTCGATAACCACCTGACTTCGCTAAACTTGGTGACCCTGCTCGGCTACAGCCCTTATTTGACGCGGGTCTGACTTT
>JBDTRM010000188.1:0-38137 GCA_039931675.1 Bacteroidia bacterium
CACCAAACAAATTTTGCAAATCACGTTCAATGAATGTGGTTATGAAAGTATCTGTGCGTTGTGCAAACAGCAAATCATTTTTTGAAGTAAGCATTTCAGGAAATCCGCCACGCATCCACTGTTTATTTAATGAATATTTTTCATAACCCTCTGCAAAACTTACTGTATGCAGATAGGTGTAAAGAATACGCCCGGCAAGAGTTTCAGAAACACCCTTCACCAAATCGGGTGATGCTGAACCCAATAAAATAAATCGTCCCGATTTTCTATACACATCAATCAACGAGCGTAACTCTGCAAATAAATTTGGCATTCGTTGAATCTCATCAATAATAATAAGTTTTTCTTTATTGTCATTCAGATAAGTGAAGGAATCATGTAACTTATTTCTGTCAATCGGATTTTCCAAATCAAGATAAATCACAGCCTTTTTTTGTTGACGTGCTACTTCCTTTGCCAATGTTGTTTTACCAACTTGCCTTGCGCCCAATACAGCAACTGCCGGGAAACTTTTTAGTGCATCTTGCACGCTCTTTTGTAAGAATCTGGTTATCATTTTGCAAATGTAGGAAATTTATCAACCCTGCAAATCGAAAGTTACATTTTAGATTTGCAGGGTTGATATTTTGTAAGATATTGTTTTTCAATTATATACAAATTTGTGATTTTCCAGTGATAATTTCAGCGCGATATTTTTAGTCATTGCTGAGGTAATAATATCACTGCTATTATTTTCTCAAAATCATAACTCTCCGTGGTTGGCGTCCCCGCCACTCACCATCATATTCAAAATGATAACTCCTATATTTGAAAAAAATATTTTCAGTTATGATAATTCAATCCAATTACGTTGACATCCTTAAAAAGAAAATTTTTCCTGCAGCTATTGAAATTGAAAAAGGAAAAATAAAATCCATCAAACCTGTTAAAGGAAATTTTTCAGATTATATTCTTCCCGGATTTGTTGATGCACACATACACATTGAAAGCAGCATGTTAACTCCTTACGAGTTCGCACGCATTGCACTCACACATGGAACCGTTGCAACTGTAAACGACCCGCATGAAATTGCAAACGTCTGCGGATTGAAAGGTGTGTATTACATGTTAGAGAGTGCGCGCAAAGCAAAACTCAAATTTCATTTTGGTGCGCCAAGTTGTGTGCCTGCAACAAATTTTGAAACTGCGGGTGCAATTCTTGATTCAAAAGCTGTAGAAGAATTATTGAAGCGAGATGATATTTTTTATCTAAGTGAGATGATGAATTATCCGGGAGTGTTATTCAATAATAAAGAAGTGATGCGAAAAATTGCTCTTGCAAAGAAATATAAAAAACCTGTTGACGGTCATGCTCCCGGCTTGCCTGGCAAGGATGCAAAAAAATATATTGAAGCAGGCAAGGAGGGGAAAGTAACCATCAGCACCGACCATGAATGTTTTACTAAAAAAGAAGCATTGAACAAATTAAAGTATGGAATGAAAATTTTAATTCGTGAAGGAAGTGCTGCAAAAAATTTTGAAGCCCTGCATGAATTGATTTCTGAATTTCCTGAAAGTGTGATGTTGTGCAGCGATGATAAACATCCTGATGATTTATTGCTGGGTCATATTAATCAATTGGTGACGCGTGCTCTTGCCAAAGGACATAATGTGTTTGATGTATTGCGCTGCGCCTGCATCAATCCGAAACTTCATTACAAATTAAATTCAGGCACCATGAAAGTTGGTGATGCTGCCGATTTTATTTTAGTTGAAGATTTAAAAAATTTCAATGTGATAGCAACATGCATTGACGGAGAAAAAGTTGCTGAAAGAGGAAGATCATTTTTACCTGAACGAAAAAATAAAATCATAAATAATTTTAACCGAACAGGATTTCCAGATGACGATATTCATTACTCGCATCTTGATAGAGATATAGATGTTATTGAAGCGCTTGATGGACAACTCATCACCAATCATCTGAAATTAAAACCAAGGAAGCGGGGCAGTTATGCAGTAAGCGATATTGAAAACGATGTTTTAAAAATTATTGTCTCTAACCGTTACTCAGATAAAGGCATTGATTTCCATCCTGCAATTGCTTTCATTAAAAATTTCGGATTGAAACGCGGAGCAATTGCTTCAACCGTTGCACATGACTCGCATAACATTATTGCAGTTGGCGTAAGTGATGGGGACATTATGAAAGCTGTTGAGCTTTTAATAAAAAACAAAGGCGGTTTAAGTGTAGTGTCAGGGAAAACAGAAAAGGTTTTACCACTTCCTATTGCAGGATTGATGAGTGATAAAAGTTGTCAAGAAGTTGGCGCAGCATATTCTGAAATTGATAAACTTGTTAAGCAACTCGGTTGCAAGCTTCGCTCACCTTACATGACGCTTTCTTTTATGGCATTGCTTGTTATACCTGATTTGAAATTGAGTGATAAAGGTTTGTTTTCAGGAAAGGATTTTAAGTTTGTATAGAAAATAAATTTATTAGATGAAAAATATAACCCCGAAATATCAAAATCGCATTTTGATATTTCGGGGTACTTTATTTTTGATAAATGTCAAAAATCTTCAAAAAATCTATTAATGATTTACAACAAACTTTCCTTTGAAACTTGTTTTACCTTCTAAATTGAAAAAGTAAAGTGCTGATTTCAGATTATTTCCATCTACAACTATCTCATTTGATTGGATAGATTGTTTCATTATTTCTTGCCCAAAAACATTGTAAACATGAAGCATGTATTTTTCTTTCAATGGGTTAGGGAAATGGATTATTGTTTCAGATGAAAATGGATTTGGAAAAACTTTTACTTTATCAAAAACATTGATGTCTGCTATTCCCATAGCAGGAGTAATTTGATTTACCAATGTATTAATTGTGATATTGGTTATAACAGTTGGATTGAAATCAAAATAAATATAGGCTCTGTTTATTATCGGTGTAGGGTCGGGTAAATTTTGCTTTGGTGCAATTCTATATTTCACAAAACCCTGGCTGCCGGGTTCATTAGTCTTATAACCCGGTAATTGAATATTATTTAAAGTAAAAGTTGCAACTCCATCAGCGGTTATTGAAACATTTGCCGGATGACTATAACTGATAATTTCAAAAGTGTTTAAATCTAAATCTGAATCAAGTGTGTCACGAACTGTAACCGTAAAAGCTGTGTCGTTACCTAAATTTTGAAAGTGTATTGTAAACTCCAATGTATCAGTCATCAGCGTAAAATGATTCCAATATACACCGGGAGGACTAACAGTTTTTTCATTCGGGTCGTAAGAACAAGTTACAACCTGGTTTAATGTATCACTATATAAATTGGTAAGAACGGTACCATTGAGATAATCAATTTTCACTATTGAATGAAGCGAATCATTTATACCATTTACATCGGGCATTTCATACAAAAAATAAATCTGCCTTTGTTGAAACGGAAGTAAATTACTGAATTGAAAAAAAAGCGTGTCACCATTAGTAAAACTTGGTGATGGAAAACACTGTTGAAATAAAATGGCTGTGTCAGGTATGAAACTCACTAAGCCATCAACAGTTTGAGTGCCCGTATTTCTATAATCAATCCAGTATGGCTGATTGGTATTGCACCTTGCCTGACCACCCGTTAAATGAACATTCAAATCAGGATAAGTGCTGAATGGAGTAATGCCAAAATCATAACCTGATTTGTTAGTAGAATCTATATTAACTTGAAATGAAAGTGAGTCACTTGTAATGTACCAATTGTTATAAGGCTGTTGCTGCAAAACAAAATTACCCGCTTCAACATACGTTTTATAATTTCCTTGTGTAGATGAAAAAACAATTTCACTATCAGGCAGCAATAAAATTTTCTGCCCCGTTACGCCTGTCTCATTCGTATCTTTTATTCCATTTGTATTTGCATCAAAAAATACATTTCCAGAAATAAAATAATCATTCAGTGCACCAACATTTGTAATTCCATTTGGATTGTAAACTGCAATGCCATCCATAAACATTCTCATCCACAAATTACCAAAATGATCAAAAGACATTTGTTCAACCCCATAGTTCATTAAACTTGACGAATTAAAAAAATTATGAATAGTCCATGTATTTCCATCGAACTCTGTAAATTTCTGTATCGGATAACCTCCTCCCATCCATATATGATGATGAATATCTTCAGCAATTGTTGTTGAGTAACTACCGGGATAGCCGGAATTAGATGAATTAAATGTTGTCCAGCTTGCACCATCAAACTTTAAAATTTCATTGGTTCCGCTTATCCAAATATTTCCAGAATGGTCGCAAAGAAAATTAGTAGAAAGCACAATTGATGAGGGGATATTATAAACCATCCATGATACTCCATCATATTTAGCAAGATGATTGTTATATGTGATAACCCAAATGTTTTGATTAATGTCAACTTCAATATTAATCGGAGGATCAAGCCAATTAAAGGGTGAGTTAGCATTATCAAAATAAGTCCAGTTAACTCCATCAAATTTAATAACGATAGATTCTGCGGTAATCCATTTATTTCCAGATGAATCAATACACATACTATGAGCGCTATAAATTTGAGGATAATTAATTGTTATAGGCGTCCATGTAGTTCCATCAAAATATTCCAATGGCGGAGTTAAGGTGTCTCCATCATAAATACATAGCCAGACTTTATCACTGTCTTCAATTTCTATGTCATAAACAGGATAATTTTGACCACCTTTATTAAGCCAACTAAAACCATCAAACTTCATCACCTCTCCCTTATCCACAATCCACTTATTTCCATTTTTGTCAATTTTAAGTTGGTCCTCATTATCTGAAGTTAGTCCATTGCCGGCAACGCTATAATTTAGCAATGAACTGCCATCGAAATGAGTTAATACATAATTTGAACTGGAATTCCAATCCCAGGATGAAAACCACCAGTCATTATTGCTCATGACAGCTAAGCAATAAATATTATTTGTAGGAAGAACACTGTTTGTTGAATTTAATTGTGACCATGTGGTTCCATCATATTTAATAATTCCATTTGTACCTGTCGGAATCCAAAGCTGATTGTTGCTATCAAAAATTAGCTCCCATGGACTACTATTGTTAAGTCCTGTTACACCGGGATAATATACATTCCATGAAACTCCATCGTATTTGTATAAATTATAACTCGTACAGCCTACATTTCCACAATATGAAAACCAAAAATTATTTTCTTTATCAATAATAATATTTTGAAAATGGCTGTAAAGCGAACCCGGCACAGTATTGAGATTTACCGTACTCCATAAATTCCCATCCCATTTTTCAATATGCGTGTAATCATTTACAATAATGTTATCTGATGTATCAAGTGCGAAAGAATTGAAGTTAAAGATGGGAGTATTAACAGTATCGGGATACAAGTAACTCCACACACCATTACTTATTTTTGCTACACAGGTTTTATAATTAGGGAAACCAGCGGGTTGATAAAAATATAAAGTGTAAACATTCCCTGATTTATCAACTTTCAAACCCAGACATCCCAGAATGGTATCGCCTGATGGAGTAACTTCATATAGTGTCCAATTGTTATTGCTATCTAATTTCATTAGACCACCTGTGTATGTGTTCATCCATTTGCTTCCGGCATTATCTATAACTATGTTTTTTACATCGTTTTGAATCAATGCTGAATTTGCCCTGTTATAAACCATTGTACTGCCTGTGGTTCTGTCAATTCTTACCAATCCACTTTCTGTTGCTGCCCAAGCATAGTTGTTCTCAACTACAATTTTATTTGGGAAATATCCCGCAGTATAATTCAACCATTGCGGAGCCTGCGAAAAAATTTTGCTTCCGCTTAAAATTAAAATTGCAATCAGTATGAAAGGTAATTTAGATTTCATGATAAATATGTTTTCGCAGTAAAGCTATAATTAATTCAGTAGAGTCGGCTTCGAAAATAATTTTTAAGCTACTTTTTTAAGTCTGAATGATTTTATTTTTCAACCATCTTTTTATATACATTTGAAAAAACAAAATTCACAACTCCATGAAAAAAATTATCCTCTCACTCGCATTTCTATTTTCAATCGCATTTGCTCAATCACAAAACTTAATTCGTTTTTATCAGAATGCAAAAGTGGGTTACAAAGATCCTATTACTAATGAGGTTATAGTTCAGCCTGACTATTATGCAGGCAGCGAGTTTAAAGATGGAGTCGCTCTTGTGTTGCAAAACAACAAGCGTGGTTTTATAAATAACAAAGGCGAAGTAATTATTCCTTTCATGTACGATGATGCATCACTTTTTTTTGATGGTATTGCTAAGGTGATGAAGAATGGGAAGTATGGTTACATTGACCTGAAGAACAATACCGTGATTCCTTTTCAATTTGAATTTGCTGATGATTTTGCAAATGGCCTGGCGCGTGTAAAGCAAAACGGTAAATACGGTTTTATCAATCGCGATGGCAAAACAGTTATTGAATGTAAATACACCAACGCTTATAATTTCAGCGAAGGTCTTGCCGCAGTTCATGAAACTAAGTGGGGATTTATTAATTCAGCAGGAGTTATTGTGATACCTATGAAATACGACAATGCTTATTTTTTTAAAAATGGTGAAGCATTGGTTATTGAAGGCAGCAAAAAGTTTTACATCAACACCAATGGAAAATTTTTAAGAGAAGCTGAAGACCCCGAAGAGCATGAGCGTGAAGAAATGGGAAGGAAATAATTAAGTTCATTTTCTGAAGCTTATAAGTAATGAAAATGTTTTACGCATAGTGCTGAGGTTAAGTAACACTGAAAAGAAGTTACGTTTATAAAAAGGCAATAATTTATATAATCAAATACAACAATTTATTTAATTCCCCCAAAAAATGAAAAAAAATCTTCTTCTCCTCGTTGGAATTTCTGCTTTGCATTTTGCATCAGCACAAGGACCAATTATTAAAGCATGGGATTACCGTTTCGGTGGTTCCAGCTATGAATATATGTGGGCGCCTTATAAGCAAACAAGTGATGGTGGTTACCTCTTATGTGGTCTTTCTGCTTCAGATAGCAGCGGAGATAAAACGCAGCAGGGCCAGGGTGGTGAAGATTACTGGATGGTGAAAATTGATGCGGCCGGAACTAAACAGTGGGATAAACGTTTCGGCACTTCTGATGATGATATACCACAGGCAACAATTGAAACAACTGACGGCAGTTTTATTCTTGGCGGTTGGACGGTTGGTGGAATAAGTGGTGATAAAACACAGGCTGGTTGGGGTGGCAGTGATTACTGGATAGTGAAAGTTGACAGCGCAGGTAATTTGCTTTGGGATAAGCGATATGGAGGCACCGGAAATGATAATCTTACTTGTCTTGCAAACACATTGGACGGTGGTTACATTGTTGGCGGCTTTTCAGCATCAGACAGCAGCGGTGAGATTACACAATACAGCAGAGGCAGCTACGATTACTGGATTTTAAAAGTTGATGCTTCCGGAAATATTTTATGGGAAAAGCGATATGGCGGAAGCGATGGTGATTTCTTAGCCGCTGTAACTCCAACTACTGATGGCGGTTACCTCCTTGCAGGAAATTCAGCATCAGGTATCTCTGGCGATAAATCGCAATCCTCGCAAGGCGGCTCTGATTATTGGCTGGTAAAAATTGATTCAACCGGTAATATATTGTGGGATAAAGATTTTGGTGGAAACCTAGATGAATCGGCAAGTGCAGGCGTATATCAACTTGCTGACGGAAATTATGTGATGGGTGGCTTCTCGTGGTCTGACATAAGCGGTGATAAAACAGAACCACTCAAGGGCGGAAGTTATGACGGATGGATTATCAAAATAGATACTGCGGGAAATAAAATCTGGGATAAAGATTTTGGCGGGCCAGGTGATGAGGGCGTTGCACTTTCACCAACTAATGATGGCGGTTTTATTCTTGGTGCAGGATCAACATCAAATGCCGGTGGCGATAAATCTGAAAATAACATCTATCCCGGTTGGCAGCCCTGGGTAGTGAAAATTGATTCACTTGGAATTAAACAATGGGATAAAACCTTAGGGGTTTTAGGTGATGCATGGTCTTTCCCAACACAAAATAAAGATGGTTCGTATATTTCAATAACCTGGACTGATGCCGGAATAGGGGGTTATAAATCGCAGCCATCACAAGGTGGAGGTGATTACTGGATCATAAAATTTCGTGATACCACGCAATTAAAACCAACAGTAAGTTTTATAAGCAGTGATACTTCCTTTTGCGATAACGGGTGCATAAATTTTTCTGATGCATCAGCAAATAATCCTTCCGATTGGCAATGGTTTTTCCCGGGTGCAACTCCTTCCACATCATCGCTGCAAAACCCTGTTAATATATGTTACAGCAGCCCGGGCAATTACGATGTTACTTTAATTGCATGTAATGCTGCAGGCTGCGACACAATTACTTTTACAAACTATATCAATGGTTATCAAACGCCAAATATCAATCTTGGTAACGATGCCACTTTTTGCAACAACTCAGTTTTTAATTTGAATGCGGGAGGAAATTTTTCTTATTTATGGCAGGATGGATCAACTAATGCAACGTTTGCAGCTACTGCTGCAGGAACCTATTGGGTAATAGTTACTAATGGAACC
This sequence comes from Bacteroidia bacterium, assembly GCA_039931675.1. Lineage (GTDB taxonomy): Bacteria > Bacteroidota > Bacteroidia > AKYH767-A > OLB10 > JAEUTH01. Next base: position 8,611 of record JBDTRM010000188.1, read on the forward strand.
TGTTTTACAACTGATACCATTTTACTCGATACTGTTGACTGTAACCCTATACCCGATTTTGTTTCATCAGTTTCACAATTTTGCGACAGCGCATGTATTGCCTTCACCGATATATCGCAAAACAATCCCACAAGCTGGCAATGGAGTTTCACCGGGGCGGCATCGTTAACTTCTACTTTACAAAATCCCACAGGTATTTGCTATAGCAATGCAGGAAGTTTTGATGTAACATTAATTGCATGTAATCAATATGGCTGCGATACCATTACTTATACCGGATTTATTACGGGATATAACTCACCCATTGTCAACCTGGGAACCGATACTGCTTTTTGCAACAACTCAGTTTTTAATCTGAATGCCGGTGGAAATTATTTTTCTTATTTATGGCAGGATGGATCAACGGATTCAACTTTCGCAGCTACAGTTTCTGGAACCTATTGGGTAACAGTTAGCAATGGAAACTGTTTTGCAACTGATACCATTGTACTCGATACAGTTAATTGTAATCCGATCCCGGCTTTTGTTTCATCGGTTAACCAATTTTGCGACAGTGCATGTATTGACTTTACCGACATATCGCAAAATAATCCGGCAAGCTGGCAATGGAGTTTCACCGGGGCGGCATCGTTAACTTCTACTTTGCAAAATCCCACAGGTATTTGTTATAGCAATTCAGGAAGTTTTGATGTAACATTAATTGCGTGCAATCAATACGGTTGCGATACTATTACTTATGCTAACTTTATTTCAGGATACAACACACCCGTTGTCAATCTTGGTAACGATACTATTTTTTGCAGCAACTCAGTTTTTAATTTGAATGCCGGAGGAAATTATTCTTCTTATTTATGGCAGGATGGATCAACAGATTCAACTTTTACTGCAAACGTTGCAGGAACCTATTGGGTAACTGTTACTAATGGAATTTGTTTTGCAAGTGATACAATACTACTCACCACGATACCGTGCAATCTCCCGGTTACAGCATTCAGTTCTTCTGACACCGTGTTATGTGAGAAAAGTTGTATTGATTTTACCGATCTCTCTACTAACAATCCAACATCATGGCAATGGTTCTTCCCGGGTTCTGATAGTTTAACAAGTTCGCTTCAAAATCCAACGGGCATTTGTTATAACACTTTCGGAAACTATGACGTTACATTGATTGCATGTAATTCTAATGGTTGCGATACACTCACTATTCCCAACTTTATTACGATAAATCAGAATCCGCCTGCACCAACTATAATTCAAAACTTAGACACACTTATTTGTACAACTCTTGCCAGCAGTTATCAATGGTATCTGAATAATGTAGCCATTGCAGGTGCAACACAATCAACTTATGTTGCTGCACAACAAGGTTTGTACTATGTAATTATTACCGATAGTAATTTGTGCAATTCAGCAAGCAATTCGCTTACAATTAACAGCATTAACCAAATTTCAAATTTCGATTTTCAAATTTCGATTGACCCTAATCCTAATGATGGAAGTTTCACATTAGAAATACATGCGAAATCGGAAATCGGAAATTGTAAATCCCAAATCGTAAATGTTTTGGGAGAAATAATTTTTAGCGAAGGATTTAGTATTAATGGCAATACATTAGCACATCAATTTGATTTAAAAAATCTTTCATCCGGAATTTATCTATTGAAATTAAGTTCGCTTGAACATGACTTCTCCACACGATTAATTATAAAACGATAACGATTATGAAAAGACTTTACATCATCATACTTTTTCTCATTTCTATATTCACCTGTAACGCACAAAAGGAAGCCAACTTTTGGTACTTCGGAAATAATGCAGGATTAGATTTTAATTCAGGATCGCCTGTACCTGTCGCGGGAGGACAGACTTCTACCATTGAAGGAACAGCATGTATATCTGACCCAGCCGGTAACTTATTATTTTATGCTGATGGCGTAACTGTTTGGAATAAAAATCATAATGCTATGCCAAACGGAACAGGTTTATCGGGCAACACATCTTCAACTCAAAGTGCATTGATTGTGCAAAAACCGGGTAGCGCAAATTTGTTTTATGTATTTACAACGGGATCGGGCACGTATGATTATTCCATAGTTGACATGACTCTTGCAGCCGGCAATGGTGATGTAACATCAAAAAATGTGAACATGTGGACGAATTCTTCTGAACGCTCAACTGCTGTAAGAATGTCAAATGGAGTTGACTTCTGGATTATGGGGCATGAATCAGGCAACAATACTTTTTTCGCATTTCAGTTAACAGCAGCAGGAGTTTCGGTTGCTCCTGTTATAAGTTTAACAGGTATTTTACAAACGAACACTAATGACGACATAGGTTATTTGAAACCTAATCCTGATGGTACAAAACTGGCAATGGCTGTACGTTACGAACACTTATTCGAAATTTTCGATTTTGATAAATCAACAGGAATTATTTCTAATGCAATTACTTTCCCGGCCACATACTCAACTTCGTATGGTGTTGAATTTTCGCCTGACGGCAGCCGCTTATATATGAGTGGCGGAGGTTCGTATATATACCAGGTTGACATGACAGCACCAAATCCGGCTGCAATTATTGCTTCCTCCACATTGATTGCAAATCCTGTAACCGGTGGTGCAATGGGAGCACTGATGTTAGGCCCTGATTGTAAAATATATTGTGCAAAATACAACATAACAAATATTGGTGTTATCAATGACCCTAATGCATTGGGTGCAGCCTGCAACTATGTTGATAATCAAATTACACTTACATCAGGTACATGCCAATTAGGCTTGCCTAATTATTTTGAAATGACTTCCTGTTCGGCATTAAGTTTTACGCCAACATGTTTGGGCGATACAACTTATTTTTCTTTAGGCAACACTTCTTCGCTGGCAGGTGCATTATGGGATTTTGGTGATCCTGCTTCCGGGGCAAATAATTTTGCATCCGTTTTTAATGCTTCGCATTTTTATTCATCAGCAGGAACTTACACTGTGCAATTAATCAAGTATAATTTGAGCGGAAGCACTGATACAAGTTACGCACAGGTTGATGTACATGCATTGCCTGTGATTACGCTTGGTAATGATACTACCATTTGCGATAGTACAAACCTGTTGATTGATGCGGGTTCAGGATTTTCAAGCTATGTGTGGCAAGATGGTTCGACCAATTCAACTTATGTTGCAACTATCGCAGGAACCTATTGGGTAACTGTTACTGATGGATTTTGTTCAGCTACCGATTCTATAGTGGTTAGCACAACGCCATGCAATATACCTGCAATTGCATTCAGTTCTTCCGATACATCACAATGTGAAAAAACATGCATTGATTTTTTTGATCTTTCCACAAACAATCCAACATCATGGCAATGGTTTTTTCCGGGTGCTGATAGTTTAACAAGTACGCAGCAAAATCCTATAGGCATTTGTTATAACAGTTACGGAAGTTTTGATGTAACATTAATTGCCTGCAATAATGCGGGCTGCGACACACTTGTTATTCAAAACTTTATTTCAATTTTTCAAAGTCCACCCTCACCAACTATAATTCAAAATTTAGATACACTTATTTGTACAACAATTGCAAGTGGTTATCAATGGTATCTGAATAATGTTGCCATTGCAGGTGCAACACAATCAACTTATGTTGTTACTCAGCAGGGTTTATATTATGTGATAATCACTGACAGCAATTCATGCAATTCAGCCAGCAATTCGCTTACAATTAACAGCATTGATCAATTGGCAATTGGCAATTGGCAATTGGCAATTAATCCTAATCCAAATGATGGAAATTTTACATTAGAAATAAATGCGAAATCGGAAATCGGAAATTGTAAATCCCAAATCGTAAATGTTTTGGGAGAAATAATTTTCAGCGAAGAATTTAAGATTAGCGGTAATGCATTCTCGCATAAATTTGATTTACAAAATCTTTCAGCCGGAATTTATCTATTGAAATTAAGTTCCCTTGAACAAGACTTCTCCACACGATTAATTATAAAACGATAACGATTATGAAAAGACTTTACTTCATCACACTTTTTCTCATTTTTATATTCACCTGTAACGCACAAAAGGAAGCCAACTTTTGGTACTTCGGAATTAATGCCGGTTTGGATTTTACATCTGGAACAGCTGTGCCTGTTGCAGGTGGTCAAGCTTCAACAGTCGAAGGCACTGCTTGCGTGAGTGATGCAAACGGTAATTTAATGTTTTACACTGATGGGGTAACAGTATGGAATAAAAATCATATTGCGATGCCAAACGGAAGCGGTTTATCGGGAAGCAACACTTCAACACAAAGTGCATTGATTGTGCAAAAACCCGGCAGCTTAAATTTGTTTTATGTATTTACAACCGGATCGGGCACTTATGATTATTCCATTGTTGACATTACTCTTGCAAGTGGTAATGGTGATGTAACATCAAAAAATGTGGCCATGTGGACGAGTTCTTCAGAGCGCTCTACTGCAATAAGAATGTCAAACGGAATTGACTTTTGGATTATCGGTCGTGAATCAGGCAGCAATGCTTTTTTTGCTTTTCAATTAACTGCTGCTGGTATTTCTGCACTTCCTGTTATTAGCACTGCGGGCATTATGCCAACAGGTGATATAGGTTATTTGCGGGCAAATCCTATGGGTACAAAGCTCGCAATGGCGGTTCGCTCTTTAAACCTGTTTGAGATTTTTGACTTCGATAAAGCAACAGGAATTATTTCAAATGCAATTACTTTTCCTGGCACTTATTCTTATTCTTATGGAGTTGAATTTTCACCTGACGGCAGTCGTTTATATATGAGTGGCGGCCTGGGGCCAAACTATATTTACCAGGTTGATATGACTGCGCCAAATCCAGCTGCAATTATTGCATCATCTACTTTCATTGCAAATCCTTCAACCGGTGGAGCAATGGGTTGCATGATGACAGGACCTGACTGTAAGATTTATGCTGCAAAATACAACACAGCAAATCTTGGTGTTATTAACGATCCCAATGCATTGGGTACAGGATGCAATTATGTGGATAATCAAATTACATTTACTTCAGGAATGTCGCAGGCAGGCTTACCTAATTATTTTGAAATGACTTCGTGTTCTGCTTTAAGTTTTACGCCAACATGTTTGGGCGACACAACTTATTTTTCTTTGGGCAACACTTCTTCGCTGGCAGGTGCATCATGGGATTTCGGTGATCCGGCTTCCGGGGCAAATAATTTTGCATCCGTTTTCAATGCTTCGCATTTTTATTCATCAGCTGGAACTTATACTGTGCAATTAATCAAGTATAATTTGAGCGGAAGCACTGATACAAGTTACGCACAGGTTGATGTACATGCATTGCCTGTGATTACGCTTGGTAATGATACTACCATTTGCGATAGTACAAACCTGTTGATTGATGCGGGTTCAGGATTTTCAAGCTATGTGTGGCAAGATGGTTCGACCAATTCAACTTATGTTGCAACTATCGCAGGAACCTATTGGGTAACTGTTACTGATGGATTTTGTTCAGCTACCGATTCTATAGTGGTTAGCACAACGCCATGCAATATACCTGCAATTGCATTCAGTTCTTCCGATACATCACAATGTGAAAAAACATGCATTGATTTTTTTGATCTTTCCACAAACAATCCAACATCATGGCAATGGTTTTTTCCGGGTGCTGATAGTTTAACAAGTACGCAGCAAAATCCTATAGGCATTTGTTATAACAGTTACGGAAGTTTTGATGTAACATTAATTGCCTGCAATAATGCGGGCTGCGACACACTTGTTATTCAAAACTTTATTTCAATTTTTCAAAGTCCACCCTCACCAACTATAATTCAAAATTTAGATACACTTATTTGTACAACAATTGCAAGTGGTTATCAATGGTATCTGAATAATGTTGCCATTGCAGGTGCAACACAATCAACTTATGTTGTTACTCAGCAGGGTTTATATTATGTGATTATAACTGACAGCAACGCATGCAACGCAGCAAGCAACTCTATTACAATTAATGGCATTGATCAATTGGCAATTGGCAATTGGCAATTGGCAATTAATCCTAATCCCAATGATGGAAGTTTTCAAATTGAGTTCAATTCAAAATCACAAATTGTAAATCTTAGATTCCAAATTATAAATCTTCTGGGAGAAATCGTTTTTGAAAAAGATTTTGAAAATGTGAATGGAAAATTTTCTCAGCAAATAAATTTAAGTCAGCCAAAGGGAATATATTTTTTAAAAGTGATGTGTGATGAAAAAGTTTATATTCAAAAAATAATCATTCAATAAAAATAATCACCATGAAAATTCTCTACAAGATTGCATTTCTGTTTATCCTGTTATCCGTAAGCATTTCTTCTTCTTTTGCTCAGAAAGAGGGCAACATCTGGTACTTCGGCACGGGCGCAGGTATTGACTTTAACACGGGAGCGGCTGTGGCTTTAAATAACGGACAGACTGCAACAGGTGAAGGTGTAGCATCTGTTTGTGATGCTATTGGTAATTTGCTTTTTTATACGGATGGTATAACAGTGTGGAATAACAATCACCTGTTAATGACTAACGGAAATGGATTGGGAGGAGGATTTTCAAGCACACAATCGGCATTGATTATACCTATGCCGGGTAATGCAAATTTGTATTATGTTTTTACTGTTGGTCAGGATATTGGTGATTTTAGATATTCGATTGTTGACATTACCTTATCAGGAGGACTTGGCAGCGTAACAGTAAAAAACTCTCTTGTTACTACATCTGTTGTGGAAAAACTTTGCGCAGTAAGACATTCCAACGGAACGGATTATTGGATTGTGGTTCACAATGATAATAACAACGAATTCGATTCATATTTATTTAATTCAGCCGGTTTAAGTACAACGGCAGTGCAAAGTTTTAGTGGTACTGCGCCAACCGGAACGGGTTATATCGGTTACCTTAAAGGATCGCCTGACGGAACAAAACTTGCCACAGCACTATGGAACCCGCAAAATATTTTTGAACTCTATGATTTTGATGCCTCCACAGGCATTGTTTCAAACGGATTTGTCTTACCAGCTCATAGTGCAACAAGTGGCGCTTATGGTTTGGAATTCTCGCCCAATGGCAATTTTTTGTATTGTACATTGATTACCCCCGCGGAAATGCGTCAATATAATGTTAATGCAGGATCGCCTGCATTAATAGCAGCATCGGAAATTCTTATACATACATCAGCGAATAATTTTAACGGAGCACTTCAGCGGGCACCTGATGAAAAAATATACCTTGCAGAGGGCGCAGAGTTTGTCGGTGTGATTAACAATCCAGATGCTCCGGGGCTTTCATGCAATTTTGTTGATTCGGCAATTACTTTTAACAGCGGGATATCGTGCCAACTTGGACTTCCAAATTATCCTTCTGATTATTTCTCAAACACATTTTCATTTTCGAATCTTTGTTTTGGTGATACAACACTGTTTACCATTCCAAACACCACTAACATGATAGCGGCCATGTGGCAAATTGATGACCCTGCCGGCATTAACGATACCCTATATACATTCAATGGTTCGCATGTATTTTCAGCGCCAGGAACTTTTAATGTTCAATTGATAAAATACTTCTTTTCATCTTCAATTGACACTATAAATTTTACAGTTACTATTCAGGCAATACCTTCTGTTAATCTGGGTAACGATACTTCCTTTTGCGATAACTTAGTTTTTAATTTGAATGCTGGAGGAAATTTTAGCTCCTACATGTGGCAGGATGGATCAACTGATTCGACCTTTACAGCAACTATTGCAGGAACCTATTGGGTAACTGTTACTAATGGAAATTGTGCTGCAACCGATTCCATTGTGCTTAGCACAATACTTTGTAATAGCCCGATAATTGCATTCAGTTCTTCCGATACATCACAATGCGAAAAAACCTGCATTGATTTTTTTGATCTTTCCACAAACAATCCAACATCATGGCAATGGTTTTTTCCGGGTGCTGATAGTTTAACAAGTACGCAACAAAATCCTGCAGGCATTTGTTATAACAATTACGGAAGTTTTGATGTAACATTAATTGCCTGCAATATTGCAGGCTGCGATACACTTGTTATTCAAAACTTTATTTCAATTTTTCAAAGTCCACCGTCACCAACTATAATTCAAAATTTAGACACCCTTATTTGTACAACAATTGCCAGCGGCTATCAATGGTATCTGAACAATGTTGCCATTGCAGGTGCAACACAATCAACTTATGTTGCAACACAGCAAGGTTTGTACTATGTAATTATCACCGATAGTAATTCGTGTAATTCGGCAAGTAACTCCATTACAATTAATGGCATTGATCAATCGGCAATTGGCAATTGGCAATTGGCAATTAAGCCGAATCCCAATGATGGAACTTTTCAAATTGAGTTCAATTCAAATTCACAAATTGTAAATCTTAGATTCCAAATTATAAATCTTCTGGGAGAAATCGTTTTTGAAAAAGATTTTGAAAATATGAGTGGAAAATTTGCTCACCAAATAAATTTAAGGCAGCCGAAAGGAATATATTTTTTGAAAGTGATGTGTGATGAAAAAATTTTCACACAAAAAATTATTTTACGTTAGCATAAACTGAAACTCATAATAACATGAAAACAATCATTACAACACTCTCATTATTTTTTATCTGTTTTACTTCTTCCAATGCCCAGGTTATTGGTGATGTAGCAGTATGTTCAGGTTATACTTATAATTATTCTGTAACACCCATCCCCGGTGCAGTAAATTATATATGGTATTTCCCCAATGGGTGGTACGATATAACAGGACAGGGAACAACTAATGTTACAGTAACATGCAATACATCCGGTGGAAATATATATTGTGAAGGTTATAATGCCGCAGGAAATTTAATTACCACGCCTACAATAAATACGCATTTTGGCGATGGTGGCATAGGCGGTTGGGATGTGCAACCTTCTGCGATTGCAGGATGCAACTCAACTCCTTTTTCTGTTTCAGTTGTTCCAAATGGAACAGGCAACGGAGGAGCATGTTCCGGAGGATGCGGCAGCGGAACTGTTCATCCAAACATTCACTTTGCTTTATACGATGATGTATGGCCAAATGGTCAGTTTATTGTTTTTGCTGATGGTATAAGCACCGCTATTGTAGGTTTGAATGTAGGAGCAGCTTACGTTTACCAGGTGGATGTAACCAATGGTTATAATCCTCCGCAGGCAATTCAGATTTCAGGCGCCTGTGGAAGTGAAGTTATAAACAATGTTTGTAATATCAGTGTTTATCCGCCACTCTTTCCCGGATTTTCACAAACACCTTCTGCACCTTGTATCGGTGATACCGTGCTTCTTTATGAAACAACAGGAATTACGAATCCCTGCTGGGGTTGTTTAAGTAACATAACAGGGCTCAATGTAATAGGCAGCTTTTGGACAAATCCTTTAACAGCCATAGTTACTAATAGCAATCCTACAGCGGATGTTACAGGATTAGATGCCAACGGATGTACAACTTATGATACGTATAATGTGAATGCCAATACTTGCACATCAGGTTCCATTGTAGGCGATACAATTGTTTGTTCCGGATATACTTATAGTTATGCTGCAACAATTCCCGGTGCTGTAACTTACAACTGGACTTTCCCGAATGGATGGTATAATATAACCGGACAAGGTACAGCCAATGTTACGGCTACCTGTAATGTTAATATTGGCAATGTTTGCGTTCAGGGATTTGACGGAGGAGGAAGTTCACTTGGCACTACTTGTATTGCAACCCAATTTGGAGGAGGCACTCCTGTTGGGTGGGATGTGCAACCCCAACAACCTTTTTCATGTCCCGGCATTCCGATTAATTTGAACATTGTTCCTAACGGAAGCGGCAGTGGCAGTTGTCCGAATGGATGTGGTAATGGCATGCCCGTTTTAAATCTCAGTTATGCAGTGTATGATAGCGTATGGCCTTTCGGAAATTTTTTAGGATTTGCTGATGGCTCCTCTCTTCCTGTTCCTATGATTCCGGGAATTTATTCCTATTACATTTATTATATTGATTACACAGCAGGAACAAGCACTTCGCTTGCAGTTCGCATCGAAGGAGCTTGCGGAACAGCTACTAATAACAATGTTGTGCAATTGACTATTCCCTCTCCGTCTGGCCCCGGTTTTTTACAATTTCCAACTTTGGCTTGCGTTGGTGATACGGTTAATGTTACTGCTTTTGGCGCAAGTTCAGGAAGTTTTCAGCCAATTATCGGAATGACCATGATAAACAATTCAGGAATGAGTTTTACAGCAATAATTAACAGCCTTATAGCTAGGGCGCTATTTACCGGAATTGACTTCCAAGGTTGCAATGTGTCAGAAATATGTTATATCAATACAGGTCCATGTAGTTCGAATACATTGACCGGGGATACGATTGTATGTGACGGAGTTACGTATAACTATTCAGTTAACATTTCCGGTGCAGTAACTTACGACTGGCTGTTTCCTCCCGGATGGTATAACATAACGGGGCAAGGCACAGCCAATGCATCTGCAACTTGTAATGGAAGCAATGGATGGATTAGCGTAACAGGAAGCGATGCATCAGGAAATATTTTAGCAAATGATCAGTTACTCGCACAGATAGGTTCTCCTTCTTTTTGTTCCGGCAATGCAATTACCGGTGATACAATTCTATGTGCGGGTTATATTTACAATTATTCAGCATCAATTACGGGTGCTGTAAATTATACATGGACTTTTCCATCAGGATGGTATGACATAACAGGCCAGGGAACATCTAATGTAACCGCAACTTGTAACATTAATGACGGTAATATTTGTGTTGAAGGTTTTGATGCAGGAGGAAATTCTTTGGGAACGGAATGTATTGCAACAACATTTGGCGGAGGCGGTGCAACAGGTTGGGATGTTCAACCGCAGCTTGCGCAAGGTTGCTTAGGAACTCCATTTACCTTTTCCATTGTACCAAATGGAACTGGCGGTGGTCCCGGATGTCCTCCCGGTTGCGGTAACGGAATATTACATCCGAACATACATTATTGTATTTATGATAACATTTGGCCACTTGGTAATTTTTTAGGTTATGCTGACGGGACGTGGCAGTTATATTTCGGAGGCTTTGGCGGACCCGTTTATGTTTATTTATGCGATGTAACCTTAGGCACTTCATCTGGCGTAGCTGTAAAGATTGATGGTGGTTGCGGTGGTGGCATAGTTAACAATGTTGCAATTGTTACACCTTATCCACCAACATTACCTTTTATAATTCAAACTCCTCCATCTGCTTGCGTGGGTGATACAATATCATTAAACGATGCTACACCTTTAACCAATCCCGGCTGGGGCTTTATGGGCTCTACTGCCGGATTGACTTTTCTCAACGGCCCTTATGCAAACCCGCTTATCGCTGTTATTACATCTACAGGAGCGCAAACCGATGTTACAGGAATTGATTTTAATGGCTGCCCTTTATCCGGTCCTGTATCTGTTAGCTATGGAACCTGTGCTTTAATACCTGTTGCTGCATTACAATCAAGCGACACTGTTTTCTGCGATAAGCAATCAATTAACTTTAATGATCTATCAACAAATAATCCTACAAGCTGGCAATGGACTTTCCAGGGTGCCGCACCATCAACATCCACCGATCAGAATCCGCAAAATATTTATTACGCTACAAGTGGCTCGTTTGATGTAACTCTTATTGCATGTAACAGTGCAGGTTGCGATACACTTATGCTTACCGGTTTTATTGTTGAGCATAATGCTGCTTATGACAGTATTTATAAATCAAATGATACCTTATACTCTATACCTGCAAGCACTTATCAATGGTATGAAGTTTCATCGGGAATAATTACAGGCGCCACATCTCAATATTATGTACCTGCCATAGCAGGAAATTATTATTGTGTAATTTTTGATTCGATCGGTTGTTCAGATGCATCTAATACTATTTCAATTACTACGGGTATTGACCAGGTTAATAATTTCTTTTCTGTTTCTGTCACTCCAAACCCAAATAAGGGAATCTTTGAATTGCAATTAAATTCATTTTCAAAAATTAAAAATCTTAGAGCACAAATAATAAACGTGCTGGGAGAAATTGTTTTTGAAAAGAGTTTTGAAAATGTGAATGGTAAGCTTATGCAGCAAATAGATTTGGGCTTTCTCCCTAAAGGAGTTTATTCCTTACAATTAATGAGTGATGAAAGATCATTCTCTCAAAAAATTATTTTAAACTAAAAAAAATCTATGAAGCCTAATGCTGCAACTTTCGGATTTTTGATATCTGTGTTTTGTCTTTTTATACCTGAGTTGCTGTCAGCGCAGCGATACGGCAATATCTGGTATTTTGGGGATGAAGCCGGGATTGATTTTAATTCGTGCAATCCTGTTGCCTTAACAAATGGTCAAAACCCTGGATTTGAAGGAACAGCAACTATTTGCGACTCTACAGGGCAATTATTGTTTTATACTAATTCAGATAATGTATGGAACAAACAACATTTAATAATGTCCAATGGAAACCTTGTTAGTGCATCCGGTTCATTAAGCCAGGTAATTATTATTCGCAAACCTCTTTCTGATTCTCTCTATTATATTGTTACTACAGAGTTGCAAGCCTCATCCCTTTCTTTGCAATATCATATTGTTGATATAAGTTTAAATGGGGGGTTAGGTGGTGTTATAAGCAAAAATAATGTTTTAAACACCGGCACAATCACTGAACAAATTGGGGCTACCCGGCATTCAAATGGAATTGACATCTGGCTCATTACTCACGAGTATGGAACCAATCATTTTCTTTCGTACTTAGTAACTTCTGCAGGTATTTCACCGGTGCCGGTTGTATCTCCTTGTGGTTCAATATTAATTCCTGCTCCATCAAATATGAATGCAAGAGGAGAAATAAAAATATCTCCAGACGGATTAAAAATTGCATTTAATGGAAATGGCACCGGCAATAGCGACAGTTCAAATGTTTTGCAGCTTTCTGATTTTGATAATTCAAGCGGACTAATTTTTCACCCGGTTTCGCTTCCATATCTTCGTGGTGAATTTGGTCTTTCTTTTTCTCCCGATAATTCAAAATTATATTGCTCTACGTGGAAGGCTTTTAATTTCACCACAAATGATACAAATTTTTTATACCAGTTTGACCTGTCAAGTGGCATTGATTCTATAATAGCCAATTCGAGACAGGTTATTCATTCAATGCCTCTTTCTGGCCCTGGCGGAACTTTCGGATCCATTAAGATTGGCCCTGATGAAAGAGTTTACGTTGCTATTAACAATTCAGGATATGTTGGCGTTATCAACAATCCGAATCTGCCGGGATTACTATGCAACTATAATCATAATGGATTTTATCTTCAAGGCAAAACATGTAAATTCGGTTTAAACAACTACATTGAATATACTAATTATTGCACACTGCCTGTTGCAAGTATCGCATCAAGTGATACATCATTTTGCGAAAAAAAATGCATTGACTTTTTTGATTTGTCTTTAAATAATCCAACATCATGGCAATGGTATTTCCCCGGTGCTGATAGTTTATCAAGCACTTTGCAAAATCCTACCGGAATCTGTTACAGCAATTATGGAAGCTATGCTGTTGTATTAATCGCCTGCAATGCCTCGAGTTGTGATACGCTAACCCTTTCAAATTTTATTACAATCAATCAAAGTCCTTCTTCTCCAACAATTCTCCAAAGCAACGATACACTTATTTGCACTGCTCCGTCATCAGGCTACCAATGGTATATGGATACCACTTTAATTATTGGAGCAACTCAATCTTATTATGTGCCCACTCAACCCGGACTATACTATGTCATCATCACCGATACTAATCAATGTAATGCAGCTTCTAATTCAATTGTTATTACAGGATCAGAGATGCCTGACAACGAAAAGGGTTTTTCAATAGCTCCTAATCCAAATCCCGGAAGTTTTAAAGTCGAACTTAACTTCAATTCAAAAAACAAAAATCTAAAAGCACAAGTTACTAATGTTCTCGGAGAAATTATTTATGAAAAGGATTTTCAAAAAGTGAATGGAAAATTTTCACAACGAATAAATTTAAGTGCACAACCAAAAGGAATTTATTTCCTGAAGTTAATGAGTGATGAAAAAGTTTTTACTCAAAAAATTATTCTGCGTTAAAATGAAAAGCCGCCAACCATAACAATTTTCAATAAATAAACTTTCGTCCCGAGAAAAAAAATTGGGACGAAAGTTGACCTAAAACAACACTTACCTTTGTATTTGAATTTGTGTAGGAATCGGACCTTCAACATTATTTTTATCCCAGGCATTTTTCACATCTTCCTGCACAGAAAAAAATACATCCCAGTAATTGGCAGGTGTAGCATAAGGACGAATTGCCAAAGTAACCATGCCATTACCTACATTGTTTACATTAACTGAAGGAGCAGGTTCTTTTAAAGCAAACTTATTTGCATTTATTGCCTGTAAAGCAACAGTGCGTGCTTTCTCAATATCATTGCTAAGCGCAATTGCCATAATTAAATCCACACGCAAACTTCCGTGACGGCTGTAATTAACAATAGTTCCGTTTGAAACTCCGCCATTGGCAAGTATTACAGTCTTGCTATCAGGAGTTAGTAAAATGGTATTGAAAATCTGTATCTCGGTTACATGTCCGGTCTGTCCGCCTGATTCAATTAAATCTCCAACTTTGAAAGGTTTGAATACCAGCAATAAAACACCACCTGCAAAGTTGGCCAGCGATCCCTGCAAAGCCAAACCAACTGCCAAACCCAATGCACCAACCACTGCAACAAACGAAGTGGTTTGAATACCCATCATCCCGGCAACGGAAATAAGCAGTAATACTTTTAAACCGCCACTCACTAAACTTCCGAGAAATGATTGCAGCGAAACATCAATCCCGCGTTTGTTTAAGCCTCTTGAAACTAACTTTGCTACTAAGTTGGTTAAGTAAAGCCCGATAATAAATACGACTAATGCACCGAGAAGTTTAGGTCCGAATACACTGAGCCATTGCATAAATTTTGTTGAGTAAGTTGTTAATTGATCCATAATGAATTGTTTTTGATTGTTTAATTATTTGAAATTTGATTAATATTTTTGGCTGCAAATAAATGAATTCAAAACAGAATAAAAATTATTTTAATTTTGAGTAGCCAGGTTGGTATTCAGAATAACTTCAAAAACTAAACACTGAAGTTCTTTGAAAATTATTTTGTTGAAATGATTTGTTTTTGATTCTTGAAATAATTTTACCTTTCACCTGTAATTTCATTGTCACTCTATAAAACCATATCGCTATGAAAAAAATTTACTTTAATGTTTTATTGATTTTAGTTGCATGTTTAAATGCACATGCACAGTGGGTAATTCAAACCTCGCCTGTTGCTTCTGAAAACCGTTGTGTTTTTATGACATCATCTGATGTAGGATACATTGCAGGTGCAGGGCCGGACTCTGCGGGAGTTATTATGAAAACAATAAATGCCGGAGCTGTATGGGATACGCTTTCAAGCGGAATACAAGACACACTCCGCTCTGTTTTTTTTATTAACGATAGTATAGGCTATGTGTCAGGAGCTAACGGAACTATCGCTAAAACAACTGATGCTGGTTTGACATGGACTCCTTTAACAAGCGGAGTTCCTAATTTATTGCGCAGTATAATTTTTGTAAGTGATAGTGTAGGATATGCATGCGGAGGCGGTGGAGTAATTCTGCGGACGCTTGACGGAGGCAATACATGGGTGCAACAAACAAGCGGAACCACGCAGGATCTTATTAATATCAGGTTTATTGATCCTGACAATGGTTACTGTGTGTCAAGTCTCGGCACTTTTTTAAGCGGCATCATTTTGAAAACTGTTGACGGTGGCAATAACTGGACTTCGGTTTACACTGATCCCAATGGTATGTTAGGATTAGCAGTCGTGGGTGATAGTATTGTATATGCCGGTGGCGGCTATGAAACTATAGTAAAGTCAGTTGATGCAGGCACAACATGGTCGGTTGTGAATCCCACATCTGCATCGGCTTTTCATTTCCGCAGTGCTTCGTTTATTTCTGCTGATACAGGATATGTTACCGGTGATAATGGAAATATTTTTTATACCGACAATGGTGGTGTTACATGGACTAACCAAACGGTGAACGCCAATGGAGTGCTTTCTGTTTTTTATGTCAACTCTGATACCATTTTTGCATGTGGTGCTTTTGGAAACATACTTCGTTACACAAGCCCTTGCACCCCGGATGCACCTGCTTCCATCATCGGAAATATTTCAGTTTGCACCGGAAGCACTGAAACATTTTCAATTTCACCGGTGCAAAATGCAACTTCATATACTTGGCAGGTACCAACAGGAGCATCAATTTTATCAGGACAGGGTGACACATTGATAACTGTTCAATTCGGTTCTGCATCAGGAAGCATTATTGTTACTGCATCAAATATTTGCGGACAAGGACCACCGACAAGCGTTGCGATAACAGTAAAAATCTCACCACCAGTGCCTGTTATATCGCAGGTTGCAGGAATACTTCATTCAACTTCATTGGTAGGGAATCAATGGTATTACAATGGTGTGGCTATTACAGGGGCAATTAATGATACTTATTTGCCATTGCAGAATGGAACCTATACGCTGGTAGTTACTTATACAAATGGCTGCTCGGCAACCTCTGCAACGTTTACAGTTGTTAATGCAGGCATTGATGAAAACAACAACATTCTTGCGGGTTTAACTATTGCGCCCAATCCTGTTGAACAAATTGCTACAATTCAATTTTACCTAATGAAGCCTGCACCTGTTCATGTTTCGGTTTATGATGTTATTGGAAATAAAGTTTCAGAAGTTACTCAATCTGAAATGCAGCAAAGTATAAACGCGATTTCAGTGAACTGCAAACATTTTTCAAAAGGTATTTATGTGTTGAAATTAGAAGTGAACAACTCATTTTATTATAAAAGATTTGTGAAGCAATAGGTAATTAACATCGGAATTGATAAAGTCATTCATTGTATTAAGCTTCGGTAAATCATAAAATTAGCAGTTCATGAAAAAAGTTCTTTTTAGCCTCGTTTTTATTTTTATTGGATTTGTTAATGCTGATGCGCAATGGACTTATTTGACTGCCCCTATAGCAGCCGAACATCGCTGTATGTATTTTACTTCAAACAATAACGGCTACATGGTTGGTGCATCAGGCCCTACGGGTCCTTATGCAGTAATTCACAAGACAGATGATTCCGGAAGTAATTGGAATGATATTCCCACAATAATTTATGATTCAATTCGTGCAGTTGCTTTTCCATCAGACAGCACAGGATATGTTGTTGGTAACAATGGAAGTATTTATAAAAGTTATACTGCCGGTTTGGGTTGGGTGGCGCAGACCAGTGGAGTAACTTCTCTGCTGCGAAGTCTTTCATTTACGGATACGGCAACAGGATATGTTTGTGGAGGCGATGGAACAATTTTAAAAACCACAGATGGCGGAGCTACCTGGAATCAGCAGACAAGCGGCACCATGCAGGACTTAATAAATATCAGGTTTATAAATGCCGATACCGGTTATTGCGTTTCAAGCCCAAGTACACTTCTGAACGGGCTGATACTTAGAACCACTGATGGAGGAAACAACTGGACTACTGTACATACCGATACATTTGGCTTGCTTACTCTATCGGCAATTGATAGTGTTGTTTATGCCGGAGGCGCTTACCAGACTATTCTCAAATCAACTGACTTTGGAATTAACTGGTCAATAGTACATTCAGCACCTCCAACAGTATCAACATTCAGAGGCTCCTGTTTCATATCCGTTGACAAAGGGTATATGGTTGGCGATAGCGGAAGGATATTTTACACTGCTAACGGTGGAGCAAACTGGGTTAACCAGGCTTATAATTATAACAGGTTGTATTCCGTTTTTTGTCCGTCACCTGATACTTGCTATGCCTGTGGTTATAATGCAACTATTCTTCGTTATATTAAACCGTGTGTTCCTGATCCTGCTGTGGCAATTTTTGGAAATACAACAGTTTGCGCAAATGACACTCAAACCTATTACGTTAATGCTGTTGCAGGAACAACATATTATTTGTGGCAACTTCCTGCGGGTGCAACAGTGTTATCAGGACAGGGCGACACGCTTGTTACAATCATGTTTGGAACAGCTTCAGGAAATATTGCTGTTGTTGATTCTAATCAATGCGGCAAGAGTACTCCCAAAAATCTATTTATAAATACAAATGCTGCTCCGCCTGTACCGGTTATTACATTAAATGGAAATGCACTTAACTCCAGTTCAGCCACAAATTATCAATGGTATCTTAATGGAGTAACTATAACAGGAGCCACATCACAAACATATATTCCAACCCTGAACGGAACCTATACGGTTATAGTTACTAACGCTAACGGATGCACCTCTGTCTCTGTTCCATTCATACTCACTAACGTAGGCATTGATGAAAAACAAAGTCAATATCAGTTGACAATTCAACCTAATCCTGCAAATGAAAATGTGAGTATTGGTTTTAACGAGAAATCATCTGCTGTGGTCTCAATTGAAATTTTTGATATTGTTGGAAAAAAGATTGATGATGTAATTCACAACAACAAATTGAAAGGCGCTCAAAAAATAAATATAAACTGCAAGGATTGGTCGCCAGGAACTTATTTTATAAAAATGCTGATTGCTGATGATGTGTTTTTTGAAAAGTTAGTGAAAGAGTAAAAACAAAAAATCCAACTGATGAGGTTGGATTTTTTGTTGAATCATAATTGCATTGAAGATGTTTTTGAATGATTCCTAAGACTGAATTTTACAATCACTTTTTTTGTCCCAGTGAAAACCAGTTTCCTGAATCATCTTTCATTAATGCCTCAAAGCCATAAAATTCTTTTGTCGGTGGTTTTTTAAACTCAACACCTTTTGCTTTTAACTCTTCGTAAGTTGCAAGCAAGTCGTTGCATTCAAATACTCCAAAACCAAAAGTTCCTTTGCTCACCAAATCTCTCATTTGTTTTGCTGCACCGTCCCTGAACATCATCCCGTCTTCAATTGGCATGAGCGTTATTTCCAGGTCAGGTTGTTCGGGTGGACAAACTGTTAACCAGCGCATGCCTGGTCCCATTGGTGCATCGGTGTGAACTTTAAAGCCGAGTTTGTTTACATAGAACTCATAGGCGCTGTCCTGGTTCAGAACAAATACACTAACGTGATTTAATTTTGTTATCATTTTTATTTTGTTTTTGTGAGCCGCAAAACTCCACAATCATTTCCTAACCGACTTCTTTAAAATTGCTATTCTTTGTCCAACCTTTATTTTCTGCAAAACAGTTAGGAATAAATTTTAATGGTGTCGAAGCAATGTCAGCTTTGCGTTTTAATTGTTGTTGCTGGTATGCAGAAGGTGTCAAGCCAACTGTTCGCTTGAAAAGTCCGGTGAAAGAACTTACACTTTCAAAGCCAACTAAAAAACAAACTTCTGAAATAGCAATGTCATTAGTCAAAAGCAGTTTTGCTTTTTCTATTCTTACCACTGTAAGATATTGATGCGGTGTTTTGTTGTATATTGTTTTAAAAAGCCGGATGAAATGGAACTTAGAAAAATATGCTTCGTCAGCAATATTGCCAAGGTCAATGTTGTCGCCAAAGTGCTCATCAATAAAAAGTTTTGCCTGAACTATTCGCCTGTATAAATATATTTTCGGATACTGTTCCATTGTTTGTTTATTGCTTGCAATCATTTGCCGGATTTACTACTCATGTAAGTAATCTTTCTTGCTCAATGTGTTGTTGAAATTTTACTTCAACTTTTTCTGCTCTATTGCCCAATGCAGTTTGTTTTGAACGGTGACATAAAATGTTTTTGTGGTATCAGTATCCTTGCTGTAATCAGCACTGCGAGAGGAATAGATGTCTGTTATCTTTTGATAGAATCTTCTTTCGCTGCTGCCTATATCACGAATACGGGCAAACTGTTCTTCAAAATAATCTTTGCCAAAAATGTTGTTTGGATTTTTAAGCCGTTCATCATCCATCGTAAAACCTTTGATGATGTATTCTTTCAATCTTTCGGTTGCCCAAATACGAAATGCTGTTGCCTGTGTGCTGTTTACTCTGTAACCAACAGAGATGATTGCATCAAGGTTGTAGTATTTCACTTTTGTTTCCTGCGTTTTGCCTTCCATTGCTCCGTGCTGTGTGGTATGTTCCAAAATGGAACTAACCACTTGCTCCTGCAATTCACCTGTTTCAAAAATGTTTTTCAGATGCTTGGTAATGGCTGGTCGCTGCACTCCAAATAGGTCGACAATTTTTTGTTGTGTAAGCCAAATGGTTTCGTTCTGTAAATAGATTTCCACTTTTACATTTCCGTTTGGTGTAGTGTAAAGAAGTATCTCGTTAAAACCTTCGCTTGTTGTTTTTTTTGCTTTTGCCATGGTGTAAATTTTTTAGTTCCCATCAGTGAAACTGTAATACTATCAAAGAGTTTTGCTCTGCAATCATTCCACCAATTTTTTTCTTTCCAATCGTTCTTTTGCCTCTACTAAAATGGAATGTAGTTTTTGTTCCAATTCTTTTTTGGAAGGCAGTTCTGTCCAATATTCTGCTACCATTATTCCGTCTTTATGCATCTCTAATAACTCTATTTGCTCACGGCTGCTTTCGGCACAAAGGATTAACCCAACGGGAGTGTTCTCGCCTTCTTGTTTTTCGTATTTGTTCAACCATTTTAAATACAATTCCATTTGACCTTTGTGTTTAGCTTCAAACTTCCCCAACTTTAAATCAATGGCTACTAATCGTTTTAATATGCGGTGATAAAACAATAAATCCAAATGAAAATCTTCGCCATCTATTATCATTCGTTTTTGACGCTCTACAAACGCAAACCCCTTGCCCAATTCTAAAATAAATGCTTCCAATTCCCTTAATATTGCTTGCTCTAAATCAGTTTCTAAATAAGTGTTTTGCAAGCCCAGAAAGTTTAATAAGTATGGGTCTTTAAATGTGTTGTGCAATGCCGGTACTTGCACAGTCGTTTGCAAATTGGCAATGCTTGATCGTTCAAAAGCTTTAAGCTCTATTTGCTTTCTCAAATCTCTTACGCCTAATATTTCTGTAATAGCTTTTTGAGCATAGAACTCTTTAGCTTCGCTGTTTTTGAGAGGAATAAGCACCAAAAAATGCGACCAGCTCAATTGTCGTGACAATGTAACGACAATTTTAAAATCGCTGAACTGCTCTGCAAACTGCAACATCCTTCGTAAATTCTTTTCTTCAAAATTTTTCCCATACTTCACTCTTAATTGTCGTGCCAGTGTCACGACAATTTGCTTTCCATAATCGGCTCGTTTGTTTTTTAATATTTCGCTGTTAATTCTATTGCCCACTTGCCAAAACAATAATGTAAGAGTGGTGTTGGCTTGCGCCACCACTTGATGTTGGCTTTGCTCTATTAGTTGCGAAAGTTCGTTGAGTAAATTAGTTTCTGTTTTTTTTATCGCTTTCATTTTGTTAAGTTTTTATTTCTTTCAAATTATTTCTTATCAATCCCCTCCAACTCTTTCCCCGTCCTGTATTTTATATCGTAGTTAATTATCTTGTATCTGTTTTAATTTTCTGTAATACGCCAGGCAATGAATCAATACGGGCTTGTCCTGATTTTTGAGAATATGCTTCGCTTATGTTTAGCATTACAAAAGCACTTGTAACGAGGAACACCAGAAGTTTTTTCAACAGGGTTTTCATGAATCGGATGGTCGAATTATTTTGTGTTTATTAGTTGTTTGTTTGGTTCTGTTTGCATTGTTGTCAAAACATATCTGATAATCAATCAGGGATAATGTTTTGCGAAGAGTTCTATTTCTGGGTCGTTTAAATGTTTGTTGGAAAGCTGTAAAGTTGTGTTCGTTTTTATTCTTCTTGAGTTGTATCATCATCTCCAAATATATCATCATTTTCAAAATTCAATTCTGCTCCAAGTAGGTTAAGTATCTCATTTCTATTTTTAGTTGGTCTTTCTTCTTCATATAAATGTTCCATTTCATTCATAATCTGTCTGTCTTTATGTATATTGAAGATACTTTCAATATATTTATTAGTGTGATTTTGTTCAAAACTTAATGATTCTATATCATATAGAAAGTTTGTAAATTCTGCACTATGCTCACTCTTTAATAAGTACAGCATTACTTCTTTCTGCATTAGATTTTCGTTACTAAAATCAAACTCATTAGCTATATAAATTTTAAATGCTTTTGAATTATAAGTTATCTCGTAAGTAAATGTGCCAATTCTATATGCTTCTTCTCTAACAATTTCAAATAACTGTTTAGTTAATTTTCCAGTTAGGTTCCCTATAAATTTTCTAATTTGAGTTGTAATTTCATCAGCAGAGCTAAAGTCTGCGCTGAACTTAATTTTTAGCTCTTCTGTAATTAATTTCACTAAATTCTCCTTGTCCTGTGAAGGCCTATAAACAGAGGCTATATTATATCTTTCATATCTAATTGATTTATAAAAAGTGTCTAAAAGAGACAGGAACTTATTATGTATTTTTCCGATTACAATTTTTCGTTTTTTTTTTAATTCTATTTAATAGTTCAAAGTGGTTATGAGTTATTAAAGTTTTTTCAAATTCTTCTTGCGATTCTGTAGAATCGTGTTCAATTAATACTACTGCTACTTTCATTAATCTTTCAAGTCCAACAGACAGATTATATAATAGCTCAAAGCACTCTTCTTCATAATAGAATGTCTCCATATTATTCAGGGCATATAGTCCATTATATATGAAAGAACCTGAAATTTGAAGTTCAGTCCCTAATCTAAAATTCTTCCAAAAAAAGTCCTTGTTAGTAAGCATCTATTTTAATTGAAGGATTTTTCTTTAAAATGACACAAAACGCCAGTTTGTGAAAAAACCTTTTAATAACTTATACCATATATGTATTTAATCACGCGGGTTCATATTTATATTTGCAAGCATCAAATATAAAAACAAAGTGAAACATATAACGGGCACCAACAGAAATCAAATGGCGATTTATCTTTATGTTAGCTACTGTTAGCTGTATTATTTTTTAGAAACTCCGGGTATCTCAACTGAACTCTATGAACAATTATTATTTAGATTGTGAAGAACCATAAATCCCAAATAAGTCATGTGGTTTTTTGCTGAAATCATTATTAAATAATAAGCCAATAAGAAAAATATATACAATTAATCCAACAACGATAAGCATCTGAACCTTGGATGTTTTTTGAATATCCTGTTTTGATTTAACATCACAAACCTCACCGGGGCAGTATTGAGCTTTTTCTTTATAAATCAATTTGTAAAATATACATCCCAAACAAATACCAAATGCCGATTCAAAGAATAAGAATACCAGGCAGATTAAACAGCCTATGCCAGTTATCGGGCTATAAGCATTTACCACCACAAGAAAAATGAACATGATAGATGCCAAAACTATCCCAATAACCCATGCAAACTTTTTTTGTTGAGCCCCAACATATTCGGGGATTTGATTCCGGACAATCAAACGCCCTATTATTAATGAAGGAGAAAATTTAGGGCTAACAAAAACACGTATTATCATATCAGTAAGGAATATAACTATAACATACTTTATCATTAAAAAATTTTCTTTGAATAAGATTAACATTAAGGAGATTAACATAAATACAAATAGTATTCCTGCTGATGCTCTTATTTCACGCTCATTTAAAACAGGAATGTTATATCCTTCTACGTCTTCTCCAAATTTTATCAATGTATTTGCTCTTTTCATTTTGTTTTTTTTTCATAGATATGATACATTGATAACGGATTAGTTACATTATGGTTGGATTATATAATTGCAGCTACCAATGCCCGCACAAAAGAATTGCAGAACCAATTTACATTCATGCTGTTTTCGTATCGCTATTCAGAGAATTCAAAACTTTTTCTGTGAATTTTATAATGTCGTGTGCTAATAAGCCGGGTTGTTCCATTGCAGCAAAATGTCCGCCTTTGTTAATGTCAGTCCAGTGTATTATGTTATAACCTCTTTCAATAAACTTCCGTGGCGGGAAAGGTTCTTCTTTATGAAATCTTGCAATGCCAACCGGGATGTTTATAAAATCATTTTTTGAAAAGTGTAAAGGCACTTTGCTGTTTTCATTATATAGCCGGATAGAAGAATGAATTGTTTCTGTAATCCAGTATAGGCTGATGTTAGAAAGTAATTCATCTTTCGTAAAATTGTTTTCGATGTTGCCGTTACAATCACTCCATCCATAAAACTTTTCGATAATCCATGCACATAACCCAATTGGAGAATCGTTCAGGCCGTACGCAAGCGTGAGGGGTTTTGTACGATGCTGATGTGAGTATGCTCCTTCTGTTTTATACCAATCGTCAGCGGATTTTTGAAATTCAATTTCTTCCTCTGTAAATTTTTCACCATCAGGTAGAAAAGGGAAATATGAACCCGGAATATAATTAAGATGCAATCCCAAAATATTTTCAGGATGCTTTAATGCCAGTGCTGTGCTTATAGCGGCACCGAAATCACCGCCTTGTGCTAAAACTTTTTCGTATCCCAATTCTTTAATCAGCTTGCTCCACAAACCGGCAATAAACCAAAGGTTACAACCCGGAGTATTTATTTTTTGAGAAAACCCAAACCCGGGAATAGAAGGAATAATTAAATCAAAAGAAAGTTCGGTGTCTGATGCAAGCAATGGAATTAATTTTGTCATTTCAAGAAAAGAGCCAGGCCAGCCGTGAGTAATGATAAGAGGCACTGATATTTTTCCTTTCCCTTTGATATGCAAAAAATGAATTTTGTAATTCTCAATGTCAGCAATAAAATTTGGATAGCTATTGATTTTATCTTCAACTTTTCTCCAGTCAAATTTATTCAACCAATAATCAGCAAGCTCCCTCATGTAAGAAAGGTTAGCTCCATAACTCCATCCCGAACCGATAATTTCATCAGTCCATCGGGTGTTTTTTATTCTTGCTTTTAAGTCGTCAAGAACTTCCTGAGAAATATTTATTGTAAAAGGGTTTATCATATTGTCTGAAATAATTCTTGCGCTTACTCATTTGTGTATTTATTAAATAGTTTACCCCAACCGCTTATAATTCCTCTTACATAGAAAACTTTAAGGGCAATATTAAAAAGTGGTGCAGGAATTTCTGTTGGTCGTGCCATACATTTTGCTTTCATTTTTGTCAAAAAATAGCCCATTTTTGGAATGTCAATTCCACCTTTTTTGTCGAGATACTTGTCATTTGTAAGTCCCATTAAAGACTGCATAAATTTGTCATGGTCAAGTCCGGGTCTGTATTCGACAATACAGTTCAGGATTTCGTCTTTGTTGTTAGAAGCTATATGAGCCGTTCCTTTTGGAACTGTTATGGTGTCGCCAGCCTTACCGATTTGCTCTTTACCATTCAAAACGATTTTAAGTTCGCCTTGTTTGATATGAAATACTTCATCTTGATTGAGGTGAATATGTTCAAATGGAACATAACCTTTAGCTTGAACAGTCCATTGCATTATATATGCTACGGGGTCAAACGAAATTGTTTTAAAACTTTCCCCTGAAATGGGGTTTGTACACTGGTCGTAAATATTTGTCGCCATATTTTATTTGTATGATTTTGTCAGTTTATTCTTTCAGTTAATTATCAAGTTAGCACTCCCGCCACAGAATAACGTATTTCGTATTGGATGCATTAAATTTTCTGTACTTGATTTGCCTGGAATTATTTCATTAGCGTACGTAAATTGGAAGCATCGGGATTGCGCATCAGTTTGTTTATTATTGTTTGTAGTGATTTTTCTACACCTTAGTTTCATATTTAAACTACTTTCGGCACCTCAAATTTATCATTGAACCGGGTAAGAAATATCCTTTGGATTTCATTGGATTGTTGCATTATTCCTGGAATCAAAAACCTTATGTAAAGTTATACATGAAAAAAATAATACTCTTTTTATTTTTCTTTTTGGGATTCATCAATTTCATAAATGCACAGGAACTTACAGTTACAGGTACTGTTATTTCTTCTGAAGATAATAAGCCAATGCCCTTTGTTACGGTTGCCTTGCAGGGAACTAATAAAGGTGTATCCACCGATATTGACGGTAAATATTCTTTGCAGAATGTTTCATCAAAAGATACCCTGGTTTTCAGCTTTGTGGGATTCAAAACAAAAAAAGCAGCAGTCGGTTCACAATCGGTAATTAATGTAACTCTTAATTTAAGTTCAAAAGAAATAGGTGAAGTAGTTGTTACCGCCTTGGGCGTTAGCAGGCAAAAAAGAGAGTTAGGTTATTCAACAGAAAAAATTGGCGGGGCAGAAATTCAGCAATCCAATGCACCAAATGTGCTCAATGCAATGACGGGTAAAGCCGCTGGTGTGCAGATTACAAATCCTGATGGTGTAGATGGCGGAACCACACGCATTACCATTCGTGGAAATAACAGCATTGATGGCAATAATCAACCGCTGATAGTTGTTGACGGAATTCCCATTGATAACGATCCAGGCTTAACCGATATAGGAAGAGGTAAAGACTGGGGTTCGGCAATTAACAATATCAATATGCAGGATGTTGAAGACATCAATATTCTTAAAGGTGGTGCTGCATCAGCTTTGTATGGATCGAGAGGCGCAAATGGCGTTGTTTTAATCAACATGAAAAAGGGAAAGAAGCAAAAAGGAATTGGTGTTTCTTATAGTATGACTTATAAAGAGACACATCCTTACCGTTACCGCGATGTACAAAATGTTTATGGAGGCGGTGCTCCCAATGTTGCTTTAACACCTCCAACTTTTCCGTATGAGGTGGTTGGTACTGATACGACTCTTTTAATGCCTCCGCTTGGTACCGATGCTGAATTTGGTTACCCGGGTTCTTCTGTTTCGTGGGGACCGAAAATGGAAGGGCAAATGATTCGCTGGTGGGACGACTCTATGCGCGCCTGGTCGCCTCAACCTGATAACCTGAAAATTCCCTTCCGTGATGGAACGAACATAACGCATAGCGTAGCCGTAGAAGGTGGAGGAGATATTGGAACCATGCGTTTTTCATTTACAAGAACAGATAATACTCCAATAGTTCACAACAGTAATTATAATCAGACAACTATCAGCACCAATTCAACCATGAAGGTTTCTGATAAAGTTAATTTAGGCCTATCTGTTGCTTACACTTCGTACCATCGTTTGAACAGTCCAATGCTGGGTGAAGATCCAAGTTCATTTAACAAAGCCTTGTTATATTCATGGCCGCGTAGTTACATGGGCGAAGATCTTCAAAATTATGCTTTACCTGATGGAACCCGTAATCCTTTGCAAGGTTATCCTTATCTGTTCATAGACCGTTATTTGTGGTGGAATTATTATAACAACAACACTACACTTGACCGGTCTAAATTAAACGGTGCGCTTTCCCTGAATTACAGTATCACCAAATGGTTAAGTTTTACAGGCCGCACGGGTATTGATTATACAGCAGATGAGTTTCAAACTAAAAATAAACCTTCCGATTTAATTGGGTTACAAGATGGATATTATTCTAAATCGTTTCAACGCGATCGCAGTTTGAATAGTGATTTTTTATTCACGGCAACCAAGAATAAAATCTTTAATTCCAACTTTAATTTAAGTTTTAATGTAGGTGCTTCAAGCTGGCACCGGAACATGGAAGGCTTAAGTGCTCACTCAGGAAAATGGTACTATCCCAACTGGTACAGCTTGTCAAATTACACCGCATCTACTTATGGCAAAGATTCCAGTGGAAATGAAATAGTTATTACAAAAGGTGATGACCCGGCATCACTCGTTCCTGTAAATTCTTTTTATGAGAAGAAAATTAATTCCGTATATTCATTCTTAAATCTTTCTTTTAAAGATTATTTATTTATTGAGCTCACCGGAAGAAATGACTGGTCGTCAACATTACCATCAAACGCAAATTCCTATTTCTACCCTGGTATATCTGTAAGTTACATTGTATCAGATGCTTTAAATTTTAAGAAAGATTGGTTCAGCTTCTGTAAGGTAAGAGGTGGAGCTTCTCAAACGGCAACCGATACAGATCCTTACCAGACAGAATTTTATTATTCAACTTCGCTTTACGGAGGACAACAGGCTTCATCCTATCCATCTGTTATACCACCTATCGCGCTTAAACCTCAACGAGTAAATTCTTATGAAATAGGAACCAACCTGGGTTTCTTTAAAGATATCCTGACCGTTGATTTTACTTACTATTATAAATACGCATTTGATCAGATCATAAAAACTCCGCTACCGGTTTCAGCTGGCTCAGGTACTGTTTTGATTAACGAAGGAGTATTGTCCAACAAAGGATTTGAAGTGTTATTGAATGCAACCGTTATTCAGAAAAACAATTTTACATTTAAAACAGGTTTGAATTTTTCAAGAAATACAAATAGGGTGGTAAGTCTTGGTGATTATGCTGACACGTATATACTGGCAGATATATGGGGTGAAAATGGTCCGCAAATGGCTTTGCATGAAGGCGATGATTTTGGAACCATAGTTGGGTGGGATTATGTTTATAAGAATGGTCAGCCTGTGGTGAATGAAGACGGAACCAAATATTTAATCAGCAATACCCGTGTGCCTGTTGGAAATGCATCTCCTGATTTTCTTGCTGGATGGACAACGGAATTCAGATACAAAAATTTAACACTGCATACTTTGATTGACACCAAGTGGGGTGGAGATATTTATTGTGGATCTTATGTAACAGGGTTGCAAACCGGCCAAAGTCCCGAAACGCTTACAGAACGTGATGGTGGTGGCTTACCTTATACAGACCCTGCAGGTAACACAAGCAACACTGGAGTTATTTTGACTGGTGTACATGAGGATGGAAGTCCCAACACAACTGTAGTCAGCTATTATTATAAGTACCTCCCTAATGACGGTGGATGGGGACATTTCTTATCAAAGCCAGGCATTGTTGAAGACACGTGGGTTAAGTTTCGCGAGGTTACCTTGTCATATAGCTTACCTCAAAACTTAGTTCATAAGTTGAAGATTTTTCAGGATTTATCATTCTCAGTTACCGGCCGTGATTTATTTTATATTTATACTACGGTGCCTGATCACATCAACCCCGAAGGTACTTTGGGGGCAGGCAATGCACAAGGGTTTGAATGGGGTGCATTACCAGGAGTAAGATCATTTACATTCGGAATCAACGCAAGATTTTAAATTCAAAAAATAGCGATGAAAAAATATTCTCTCTTATATATTGTTCTTGTCAGTTTGCTTTTTACGGTTTCCTGTAAAAAAGATTTTGAGGAGATTAATAAAAATCCTAACGGCTTTACATCCGCAAGTGACGGTTCTTTTTTTAATGGTGCATTAAGATCGCTTCAATCAGGATGGAATGAGCAATTGTATGTGAACATTTCAGTTTTATATAAAGAAACCCAACTGTCGTCTC
>JBDTRM010000189.1:0-5588 GCA_039931675.1 Bacteroidia bacterium
TCTAAATTCAAGGGTCGTTATTTTGGGACGAAAGTAATCATTTCATAAAAACAAAAAACGCGCTTATTTGAGTAAGCGCGTTTAGTTTTAGACTATATTTCTTGATTTAACTTTTCTTCCATTTAATGGTACAACCTACTGCTTTTGTCATACTTTCTGTTACGGGTTTGCCTGCTATAATCTGGTTCATTGCATTCTCCACATATTTTTCATCTGCCATTTTTCCGTCCTCCGCATTATCATCAATCGCACCTATGTACTTTAAAACTAATTTGTCTTTTTCCTTCACCACAATAAAAACATGCGGTGTGCGAGCTGCACCAAATGCTGCTGCTACTTCCTGCGTTTCATCATACAAATAAGGAAATTTGTATCCTTTTTCTTTTGCCAAAGCCTGCATGTTTTCGTAAGAATCATCAGGCACTTCATTTTTATCATTCGGATTGATGGCAATCACAGGATAACCTTTTGACGCATACATATCATTCAATGACATGATGCGCGATTCATACATTTTTGAAAACGGACAGTGATTGCAGGTAAACACAACTATGAAACCCTTAGCAGCTTTGTTATCAGCCAATGACATTGTTTTGCCATCTACATTTTTTAATTTGAAATCCTTAACGGATTCGCCTACCTGGTAACCTCCTGCGGGTGCGAAGGCTGTAAATACTACAAACAGCATAAACGCTGCAATAGAAGTGATTGTTACTTTTTTCATTTGAGAGAAGATATTTGATATTTGAAATTTGAAATTTGGTCTTGCTAAGGAAACTCTTTTTATTTTATTGGTAACTATTTTTTTTGCCTCTTTCATTGCTGTTGCCAATTGCCTTTTGCACATTTCTTTTTAATTGCCTCTTGCCAATTGCCTCTTGCCAATTGCCCCTTGCTAATTGCCCCTTCCTTCTTCAACCGCTTTCTCTAATTCCTCAAGAGTAAAATCTTTTTCATAAAACCTGCGATATTTTTTTTCATGGTTGACGATTAATGTAACAGGAATCGCGCCACTCCAGGTGCTGTCCACTTTATCAATCCATTTATTGTAATTTATTTCATCCAACAGGTAAACATCTGATTGAATTTTTTTTGTTGTGATGTAATTATTCAATCCTTCTATTTGCTTTTTAAAATCAAGAGAAATCAAAAGTACTTTTACTTTTTCTGAAGCGTACTTTTTATTTACTTCTTCAAAGTGTGGAAGTTCTGTTACACAAGGCTTGCACCACGTAGCCCAAAAATTGATAACATACGTTGTATCGTTTTGTTTTGAAGAAAGTTTTTCAAAATCATTGAACTTAATCAGGGTTGCTTGTTGTGCAAAGGAAACACTAATCAACAAACAGCAAATAATCATGAGCAACAACTTTTTCATCGTTCAGCAAAATTGAATATATAAATCTGTTCTTTCGGTTAAGTCAATGTTAATCTTTAATCAATGCTTCCGCAATTTTCAAATCTTCGGCTACTGTAATTTTAAAATTATTTTTCTCTCCCTCCACTAAATTGATTTTATAACCCTGTGATTCAAACAGCGATGCATCATCAGTAAAATTCAAATCTGTACTTTTTTGATATGCATCAAATAGTTTTTCAAAATGAAAACATTGTGGAGTTTGAATCACAACAAATTCATCACGGTTTGCTGTGTCATTTCCCTCAGAAGTTATTCTTCTTAGAGATTCAGCTACTTTAATTGCAGGAACCGCATTTCCATTTTCAACAGCAGCAGCAAAAAGTTTTTCAATCAATTGTTTTGAAACCAAAGGTCGTGCTGCATCGTGAATTGCAACAATCTCTTTTTGATTATCAGGATTTGTTTCAGCTATTTTTTTCAACCCATTAAAAACACTTTCACTTCGTGTAGCACCACCATTAGCAAGTTGATGTGAAATTTTAAAATTATATTTTCCACATAACGATTTCCATTCATCAAATAAATTTTCATTTAATACCACAATCACTTCGGCATTACAATCAGCAAACTTTTCGATACTGTGCATTAATACAGGCTTACCACCCAAAATCAAAAACTGCTTTGGAACATCAGTTTTCATTCGGCTTCCTGTACCTCCTGCTACTATTATTGCGAAGCGTTTCATTGTTGTCTGATTTTAAATAGTACCGTCATTGCGAGGTTACAAAGCTTCCGAAGCAATCTCTAGGAGAGTTACTACTTGCAATTACAGATTGCTTCGTTCCTCGCAATGACGGAAAAATTCCAATTGCAAATTTTGCTTTTAAGATTTGATAATCAAGAAAAACAGAAATAAAAAAAACGGATAGAAGATTTTTCTTCCATCCGTTTCATAAAATTTTTCTTCGTCTCGCTTAATCAATAATCAACATAGCATCACCATAACTAAAAAAGCGATACTTTTCTTTAACAGCAAGCTTATACGCATTCATAATCAGGTCGTATCCCCCAAAAGCACAAGTCATCATTAATAAAGTTGACTCAGCCATGTGAAAGTTAGTTACCATGCAATTGGCAACGCTGAAATCATAAGGAGGAAAAATAAATTTATTTGTCCATCCTTCGGCAGGTTTCATTTCGCCCGTTGTAGTTACTGATGATTCTATAGCACGCATGGTGGTGGTACCAACTGCGCAGATTCTTTTCTTTTTGGCTTTTCCTGCATTCACAATATCAACAGCATCTTGTGTAATTTCAAATTGCTCGCTATCCATTTTATGCTTTGTCAAATCCTCAACCTCAACAGCCCGAAATGTTCCGAGACCAACGTGCAAAGTAACTTCTGCAAAGTTTACGCCTTTTAACTCAAGGCGTTTCATCAATTGCTTGCTGAAGTGCAAACCTGCTGTGGGCGCAGCTACTGCACCTTCGTGCTTTGCATATACTGTCTGATAACGGTCCACATCTTCAGGCTCAGCTTTACGCTTAATATATTTAGGCAAAGGTGTGTGACCTAAATTATAAATGGTGCGTTTAAATTCTTCGTGCGAACCATCAAATAAGAAACGCAATGTGCGGCCACGTGAAGTTGTGTTATCAATTACTTCAGCCACTAACAAATCATCATCACCAAAATAAAGCTTGTTGCCGATACGGATTTTACGTGCAGGGTCAACCAACACATCCCACAGGCGGCTTTCGCGGTTCAGTTCGCGCAACAGGAACACTTCAATCTTTGCACCTGTTTTTTCTTTATTGCCATACAAGCGTGCAGGAAAAACCTTAGTGTTATTCACAATCATTACATCGCCATCATCAAAATAGCCGAGAATGTCTTTGAAATGTTTGTGCTCGATTTTTCCCGTCTTGCGATGAATTACCATCAGTCGCGCATCTTCACGATTTTTGGCGGGGTGGGTGGCTAATAGGGTTTCGTTGAAATTAAATTTGAATTGTGAAAGTTTCATTATTTAAGAATTATATATTTCGGCTTACAGTTCCGATTTTGGGGTGGGGATTCTTCGTCATAACCCAAAAACAAAAGGTCGCAAATGTAATACGACAAATACCCTTTTGTTAACATTGAATTAAAAATTATTTCATTTTGGCCGAAGCTCTGCAACTAAGCACTGGCAAGGGTTTCAAGAAAGGCCTCCACGCCTAAAGCATCTTTTAACAAAAAATTACCAATTCGGGTACGGCATAATTCTGCCAGATAAGCGCCTGAATTTAATGCCAACCCAAAGTCATTTGCAAGCGACCGAATGTAAGTTCCCTTACTGCAAACCACCCGAAATTTTACCAATGGCATTTCAATAGCCGT
This sequence comes from Bacteroidia bacterium, assembly GCA_039931675.1. Taxonomy (GTDB): domain Bacteria; phylum Bacteroidota; class Bacteroidia; order AKYH767-A; family OLB10; genus JAEUTH01. The sequence continues at coordinate 3,744 of JBDTRM010000189.1, forward strand.
TATCTCAAATTCGTAAATGTTCACCTCTTTTTGTTTCATTTCTGGTGCATTGCCTGCACGCGCCAATTCATAAGCGCGCTTGCCTTCGATCATTACTGCAGAATGAGCAGGCGGTGCCTGCAATATCTTTCCAGTAAATTGTTTTGTTGTTTCATAAATCATTTCATCGGTAATATGATTGGTTGGAAAAAAGGTATCGGGTTCTTTTTCCAAATCAAAACAAGGAGTAGTAGCTCCAAGAAAAAAAGTTCCCGTGTATTCTTTTTCCTGTGCCTGGTAGGATTCTATTTCTTTCGTTTTTTTTCCAGTGCATATTATCAAAAGCCCCGTAGCGAGCGGGTCAAGTGTACCAGCGTGTCCGACTTTTAGCTTGTTGTTTGTTGTTTGTTGTTTATTGGTTTGCTCTTCCAACTTCAAGCTCCCATCTTCACTTTGACTGCTACCACTACTACTACCACTACCACTTAAAATTGCCTCTTGCCAATTGCCTCTTCTCTTAATCGCCCATTTCAATTTATTCACCACATCAAACGAAGTCCATCTTAATGGTTTATTGATGAGGATAACTTCTCCGTTTATAAAATCGTAGGTTTTCATTTTCTAAATTTGGGGTGGCAAAGAAAGGAAGATTAAATAATCAAGTCATCAAATAGCTTCAATCAAAAAACTATTTCAATTTTTATTTTATCATTGCAATAGTTATCGCCATTCTTTTGAAAAAAATTACTGCAATATTTCTTTTAAGTGTTCTGCTTTTCAATTTCGCAGGAGGATTGCTGCTTTTCAAAGTGCAGCAGCAAATTAATTATTGGCAGGTTAAGGAGGAGTTGAAAAATTCTGACAAGCTTATAAAACTTGCGTTGAATCTTGATGAATATGAAAGCTCAAAAGTCAATGAGGAAGAGGTGTTATTAAATGGAAAGATGTATGATGTTGCCGACATAATTTTTAAAGACAATACCGTCACTCTTTTTTGTTTAGCTGATTTTGAAGAAAATGATTTAATAGATTCTTTTCACGAATTCCGGCAAAAGAAATCCCGCAAAGGAGAAAGTGATTTGCATGTTTTGAAATTCCTGTCGCTTCTTTATATTCAAACAAGTCAGCATTTAACTGTAGATAATTTTACAACAGTTGTTTCGCACTTTTCTTCTTATAACAAATTGTTTAAACCTGCTTTTATAGCAGTAGAAAGCCCGCCACCAAAAGCCTGAATGTATTCTTTTCAAACTGCTCCTTACTTAATGGGCAGTAATTTTTAGGTGCTTATTCAATGAGTAAACACCATATAGGCTTATCAAAAATTTATTTCACAACTGCCTTCTTTAAAAGGTATGCATTGCAATATTTATTCAATGCTCGTAATAAACATTTCACCTTAATTCTAAAACATTCAAAAATGAAACTTACAAAATATATAATCATAGTATTGCTCTCTATAATTACCCGGTTTTCGTATTCGCAAACAGCACCTGATACAACAGCAAAAAAAATTATTACGCTTGGTGATGCTGTTATTTCGGTTAACAAAGTTGAGGAAAGCAGAAAAACGGTAGCTCAACAAGTACAGGTGCTTACAGCCGATGAAATTGCAAATTCACAATCGCAAACTACTGCCGACCTGATGGCAAATACAGGAAATGTATTTGTGCAGAAAAGCCAGCTTGGTGGCGGAAGCCTTGTGATACGTGGCTTTGAAGCTAACCGCGTGGTGATGATGATTGACGGTGTGCGCATGAATAATATTATTTACCGTGCCGGGCATCTGCAAAATGTAGTAACGCTCGACAATACAATTCTTGACCGTACCGAAATTTTATTCGGTCCATCATCCACCATATACGG
>JBDTRM010000190.1:0-33723 GCA_039931675.1 Bacteroidia bacterium
GTTTGTAAATGCAAATGAGCCGATATCAACAGCATCATTTACAGTTACGGGTACACTTCGGGTTAAACCATAAGTGCGGATGTTATTTGCTTTGATGTTTCCGTTCACTTCTAATTTTTCTGCCGGGGCAGTTATTCCAATACCTACATTGCCGCTGGTGGTTGCACGCATTATCTCTGTACCATTTGATTTTGTAATTACGTCAACAGCATCCGTTGTTCCAATAAAATTGGTTGCTGCTGACAGTCCGGTGTTACCCGTTTGAGACCAGGTGGTATTAGGAACAGGTGGATTGGTGGTGGTAGCCGGTGCTGTCACAGTATTAACTATATTGGATGCCGTGAACAAATCACTAACCACACCCTGGTGTTTGATGGTTATATAAGCAGTGCCTGCAGTGCTGCCTGATGATCTGCGAATGCGCAATGATGCCGTGCCTGCATTAACGTTATAATCTAAATCAAAATCATTGCTACTGAAAGCTCCTGTATTTGAAGTTGGTGTAACGGTTACCCATGTATTGCTTGTTTGAGCATATTTAATTGGCAAAGCATAATATTTTGAAACAGAAAAGCCACTACTTGCTACCACAATAGAAATATCAAGATATCCACCGCCATAAGAGAATGCAAAGGAGCCGATATCAACAGCATCATTTACAGTTACGGGTACACTCCGCGTTAAGCCATAAGTGCGAATGTTATTTGCTTTGATGTTTCCATTTACTTCTAATTTTTCTGCCGGAGCCGTTACTCCAATACCTACATTACCACTGGTAGTTGCACGCATTACCTCTGTACCATTTGATTTTGTAATTACGTCAACAGCATCTGCTGTTCCAATAAAATTGGTAGCTGCCGACAGTCCGGTGTTACCCGTTTGAGCCCAGTTGGTATTTGGAACAGGTGGATTGGAAGTGGTAGCCGGTGCTGTAACTGTATTTACTATAGTGGATGCCGTGAACAAATCACTTACTACACCCTGGTGTTTTATAGTTATATAAGCAGTGCCTGCAGTGCCCCCTGACGATCTGCGAATGCGCAATGATACCGTGCCTGCATTAACGTTATAATCTAAATCAAAATCGTTTGCACCAAAAGCTCCGGAATTAGAATTTGGTGTAACGATGACCCATGTGTTGCTTGTTTGAGAATATTTAATGGCCAATGTATAATACTTTGAAACAGAGAAACCACTGCTGGGCACAACAATAGAAATATCAAGATATCCACCGCCATAAGAGAATGCAAATGAACCGATATCAACAGCATCGTTTACAGTTACGGGTACACTCCGCGTTAAGCCATAAGTGCGGATGTTATTTGCTTTGATGTTTCCGTTCACTTCTAATTTTTCTGCCGGGGCAGTTATTCCAATACCTACATTGCCGCTGGTGGTTGCACGCATCACCTCTGTACCATTTGATTTTGTAATTACGTCCACAGCATCTGTAGTTCCAATAAAATTGGTGGCTGCTGACAGTCCGGTGTTACCCGTTTGAGCCCAGTTGGTATTTGGAGCAGCAGGATTAGAGGTGGTAGCCGGTGCTGTAACAGTATTAACTATAGTGGATGCCGTGAACAAATCACTTACTACACCCTGGTGTTTTACAGTTAAATAGGCAGTTCCTGCAGTACTACCTGATGTTCTGCGAATGCGTAATGATGTAGTGCCTCCATTAACGTTATAATCTAAATCAAAATCGTTACTACTATAAGCTCCTGTATTTGAAGTTGGTGTAACCGTTACCCAGGTATTGTTTGTTTGAGAATATTTAATTGGCAAAGCATAATACTTTGAAACAGAAAATCCACTGCTCGGTACAACAATAGAAATATCGAGGTAGCCACCACCGTTTGTAAATGCAAATGAGCCGATATCAACAGCATCATTTACAGTTACGGGTACATTTCGGGTTAAACCATAAGTGCGGATGTTATTTGCTTTGATGTTACCGTTCACTTCTAATTTTTCTGCCGGGGCAGTTACTCCAATGCCTACATTGCCGCCTGTAGTGGCGCGCATCACTTCACTGCTGTTTGATTTAAAAACCAGGTCTTTTGCATCAGTGGTGCCTACAAAGTTTGTTCCTGCTGTAGTACCACTGTTTCCGCTTAAGCCCCAGGCAGGTGAACCTCCAGCAAGTGTGCTCCATGTTAAAGAGCCAGCGCCATTGGTGGCTAATGCCTGTCCGTTAGTTCCGTCACTCGCAGGTAGCGTATAGGTTGTAGCACCTGCCGCTGCTGCCGGTTGAAAGCCCACATAACCTGATGTGGAACCTGATAAGCGAAGCGAACCTTTTACATCTAAAGTGCTGCCGGGTGAAGCAGTGTTGATACCGAGGCGGTTAGTGGAATTATCCCAGATTAAAAGCGAAGCATCACCCAGTTGACCGCTTGCATTAGTATTGTAATATATTCCGCCCGGCACTGTCCATTTGGGTAAGATAATATTGTTGCTGCTATTACCTATAGTAACATTTTGTGTGTTGGCACCGGTATTAATATTAGAAGCATTATTAGAACCCACATTAATATTTACGGCACCACCCGTTCCACTCACCGTTGCACCACCTGTGATATTTATTGTCCCGCCAATACCTGTTCCGGTTGCAGTACCGCCAAGGAGTGACAAACTACCCCCGCTTATATTAGTACCTGAACCGTTGGGCCCACGTATAATATTGCCTGTAGGCGATGAAGAGTTATCTCTCCTGCCAATAATGATATTCTTACTGGTGCCATCAATTCGCATGGCCTGGTTAACATTCAGTTGCCCTCCATTTACAAGGAAGATAATATCTGAATTGGTATTTGCAGTACCAATCAGTAAATGCCGGGAATAGGTATATAAATAACCGTCATTTGGACCTCCGAAATTATCAACCCCAGGTGCATACGTAGAACTGTTAATTCCCATATCAATATAATTGGTTGAGTCTGTGCCATTATTTGCAGTGGCAACTATATCGGTTGATGCATCACTACCGCTATTTGTATTTTGAACATTAATCTGCAGATAATTATTAATGCTTCCCCTAAATGATGCTAAAGTATTTGATGTTGTTGTGCCGTAATCTACGAGCAAAAGCTCGGGGTTAACAGGGTCAAAAGCAACTGAGCCAATACCTACTTCACCGGTTTTCGTTACCCGCATTCTTTCACTGTTGTTAGTAATTATGGGGAAATCATAATTTGAAACGGTTCCAATTGTTTTAGTTGATGTAACACTGTTGCCATCCAAAAGCCACCCGGTATCACCTGTTGTGAATGGAACCCATAACGAACCGTCATAATAATAAAAACCGGCAGCGCCATCCGTTTGAAAAATCAATAATCCGGTTGCAGGACTGATGATTGCATACTTTTCTGTTTCAAGCATGCGGGGCACCAGCATTCCTTTAGATTTAGAATATACATCAAGCACTGCTGAAGGTACTGGAATATAAGGTACATCACTGATGGCAGTATTCTGACCATGCAATTGTGAAGTAAAAACTATAATAAATAATGTTGAAACACAGATTTTGTGTAGTAATGCTAAATTTTTCATTATGGAAACGCAATATTATAATAGGTAGAGTGATTCTATTAGTAGGTAAATGTAAATAATTTTATTGTAAACAAAAATGTTTAATTTAAATTGTTAGTTAGAAGGATTGATTTATCGGTTATAAAAATCCATTTGGCGGTTAAAGCCTATACGTCATGCTGACGAAGGTCAGCATCTGCCTTGAGTTTGGCTATTGTCATGAATTCATTATTCATATCCTGAAAAAAGTTCTAGATGACGCAGAAACAATTGTTCGCAAACTAACGCTCACCCTATCCATAAAGAGCTTAGCCGCACAAGGAAAAGAATTTGTGGTTAAGGAAAATGCATCTGGTACTATTGCACTGCACAGGCGAATAAGTGAGACACCATACCACAGCGACAGGGACACTATGCAACAGCGGGGGAAAGTGAAGCATTGAATCCAACACAAGGCTAAAAAACCTGGCACCTTAACATCTTTTACAGGTTATTTGCCACAATTACAAAATTTAATAGCTTTGCCGCGTAACATAACATTAAAAAAAAAGATAATGACGAAACAACTCAATCTACTCTGTACTTTACTTTTTATAATCGGATCTCTTACCAAGGGTTTTTCACAGAAATGTGAAGTAACCAAAGATCCTATCTCCGGTGAAAAATTAATTACTGTTAATTATAAAGACCGCTGGGTTTATATGGAAAACAAAGGTGAGCAAACCAAGCTTTCAGTTGTAAAAGGCTATGCAGGAGAATTAAATGTGTCAGCTCCATCAGGCTCAGAATTTATTATCAAGCTCGACAATGATGAAGTAATTAAATTAACTACCTCTGCCAATGCAGATCCTAACAGTTATGCAAGCCAGGGGTCAGTTTATTCCAACTACACTTTCGAAACCATTTTAGACAAAGCTACACTTGCCAAATTAGCTGCTCATCCTCCTGTTTTAATTCGGGTGCCTGATTTAAAATCCGGTGAACGCGACATGGTTGAAAAAAAATATTTCAAGGCAATTAATGTCGGGGCTGCCTACATATTGGCCAACTAAATTCAATAATTTTCCCGCGGGTATTAATTTTTTTTTATTTAAAGTTTGATTGGGTGAACACAAAGAAAAGGATTTGTGGTTTAGCAAAATGTATTGGGTGCTAATTGCATCGCACAACTTGTCCCGTAAAACCGCCTAAGCGGGATGCTGGCGTTAGCAGAAATTGACAAAATTACTGTGCCAACGCTGATACTCTTTCGTAAAGTGCTATGTCAAATCACTTTGAAACTCAGCAATCACATCATGAACAGAAACCCTGCGGCTTATTTTCCCGGTAATGTCTTCCATGCCCTGCAGGCGAAGCAACTCGCGCACATCTGAAAGGGTGTCAACTATTCTAAGTGTAATGCCTTTTTCTTTTAACTCATGCAACAGGTTCATCAGCATTTGTGATGCGGCCACATCAATACGCGGTGTTGACGACATATCCAATATCACCAACTTAATTGTATCAGTTGATTGTTCAATCTTTTGTGTAATCGCATCATAAACTGATTCTTCGTTAAAATAAATTATTGATGCTTCAACCCTCAATATCATGCAACCTTTTATCAATTCATTGTCGGGATGTCTTTCAATATCTGAAAACATATTAGTGCCCGGCACCTTTCCCAATAGTGCAACTGTAGGATTTGAAGCGCGAACAATGAGCAATAAAATGGAAACGAATGAGGCAATTAAAACTCCATTTAAAATTCCGAATAATAGCACACCGGCAAATGCAACCATGGCTATTGCAAATTCTATTTTAGACAAAGTATAAAGTCGCTTGAGTTCTTTAACTTTTACCAATCCGGCAATAGCCACTAACACTACGACAGCTAAAATAACTTCGGGCATGTTTTCAAGCAAGCCGGTGAAAAACAATAACATTATTGCAAGCACTGCTGAACAAATCACTAATGACAAAGGAGTTTTTGCACCTGCTTTATCATTTACGGTTGATTGCGAAAGCCCGCCCGAAACCACATACCCGCCCGAAAAAGCCGAAGCAAGATTTGCAAAACCAAGGGAAAGTAATTCCTGGCGCGGTTGAATTTTATGCTTATTTTTTTCGGCATAAGTACGCGACACTGCAATGGTTTCAATATAACCCATCAAAAAACAACCGAGCGCTAAAGCGAAAACGCCTTCCACATCATTAAAGCGCAACGATGGCCGGCCCAATTGAAGCAGCCCGCCAGGGATTTTACCCACTACATGAAAACCATATTGCGAAACCTCTGTGAACGTAACCACAAGGATAGACGCAATAACAATAATAAGAGAAACCGGTCGCCCGGGAAAAAGTTTGTTGCCACCAATCAGTGCAACAAGTGCAATACATCCGAAACCAAAAACATACAAATTGGTTTCGGGCAAATGCTCAATAAGTGTTTGCATTTTTAAAAAGAAGTTAGCACCTCCACCGTGAACTCCAAATAATTTTGGCAACTGAGTAGCTGCTATTGAAAATGCAGCGCCTGCCTTAAAACCAAGCAATACATTATGACTGATAAAATTTATAAGCGAACTAAGCTTTAATGCATAAGCAATAAAGCACAGCAGTGCAACCGCCAATGCAGTAAGTGATGCAATTTCTACCCAGCGTTGTAAATCACCACCCGATAGCACTGCTATGGTAGTGCCTACCATTAATGACAAAGCCGATGTGGGGCCCACTACAACTTGCTTTGTTGTAGTAAAAAACGCAAATAAAAATCCGCCCGCAAGGCAGCAATAAATACCATATTGTGGCGGCACTCCTGCAATAGTTGCATAAGCCATTGACTCAGGCAATACAAAAGAAGCCAATGTTATTCCAGCTATAATATCCCAACTTAAAAAAGCTTTATCATACTTAGGCAACCAACTTAATATTGGCATTAGATTTTTAAGGCTGAACTGTTTGTTTAAATTCATATTATTTTGGGTTTACCGCATAATACTTATAAAATTGAAACCCTGTTTTTAACTCTTTCAGGAATATGATTTTGATGCGATAATCGTAAATAAATTAACTAATACTTTATAAAGAGATGATAAAAGTCATATTTTAAACTGACTAATGATATGTTTTTCACGCGCTTTCAAAATATTTTTGCAACAAAAAAATTCAGCATCAAATGTTGTGATAGTAAATAATGTACTGTATTGGTATATTGATAATGAAATTATGAATAATGTAAGAGTAAGTGAATTAACATAGCCGTATGAATCAAAGCGTAAAGCATCGCCTGCTCGAAGCATTGTTTGAGCACGCTACCGAGAGCATTATTGTAGTTGACGAACACGGAAAAATTCTTCTTGTTAACCCGGCTACCGAAAAACTATTTGGTTATAGGCAAAAGGAATTGACCGATAAGACAGTGGAATTTCTATTGCCTCAACGATATGCTGATAAACATATTGAAAACCGTGAAAACTACAACAAGCACCCACATGCGCGCGGAATGGGAATAGGAATGGATTTGTATGCGAGGAAAAAAGATGGTTTGGAATTTCCTGTTGAGATAAGCTTAACACCTTTTAATACTGAAGAGCATAAGCATGTTATTGCTTTTATAATTGATATTACAAAGCGAAAAAAAACAGAACAGGAAATAATTGATAAGAAAAAAGAATTAGAAGTGTTGACAAAAGAATTGAAAGCCAATAATGAAAAATTAGAAACAAAGGTTGCTGACAGGACAAAAGTTTTGAGTGAGGCATTGATTGAATTGGAAAAATCAAAATCAGAATTGAGTGAGGCACTTGAAAAAGAAAAAGAACTGAATGAATTAAAATCAAGATTTCTTTCAATGGCATCGCATGAATTCAGGACACCGCTTACTGCAATTCTTTCTTCGGCTTCGCTTATTGATGAATATAAATCAACAGATCATCACGAAAAAAGAATGAAGCATGTAACCAGGATTAAAAGTGCAGTAAATAACCTGAACGATATCCTGAGTGATTTTCTTTCTATCAGCAAAATTGAAGAAGGAAAAGTGCTGGCTGATATATCACAGTTTAATTTAAAAGAGCTGGCTGATGAAATTTGTAATGAAATGAAAGGTTTGGCTAAAGCAGGACAGCAAATCAGTTTTGTGCATGAGGGAGAAGCAATTATTAAGTCAGACAAAAAACTTATCCGTAATATTATTATCAATCTTATTTCGAATGCAATTAAATTTTCAGATGAAAATAAGCCGATCGAAATAAAAACATCGGTGGATAAAAGCAGTGCAACTATAATGATTCGCGACCAGGGAATGGGAATCAGTGATGAAGATAAAAAACATTTGTTCGAACGGTTTTTCAGAGGGCACAATGCCATGAATGTGCAGGGAACAGGATTGGGTTTGAACATTGTTGCTAATTATGTTGAATTATTAGATGGTTATATTGAAATGCAAAGTGAATTGGAAAGCGGAACAACGTTTACTATCACGTTACCGAATAACCCTGTAACAAAAGTTTTTAGCTCTTAGCCTTTGGCTGTTGGCTAAAGCCAATAAATAATACTCATAACTATGTACAACATTTTATTAATCGAAGACAATAAAGACATACGCGAAAACACGGCTGAAATTCTGGAGCTTGCCGGTTATAAGGTTGCTACTGCTGCTGACGGGAAAAAAGGTGTGGAGCAGGTAAACAAGCAAAAGCCTGATATTATTATTTGCGATATTATGATGCCGGTGCTGGATGGTTACGGTGTGTTGCACATGCTGAGTAAAAATCCTGAAACCGCAGGAATCCCCTTTATTTTTTTAACTGCTAAAGCAGAACGAAGTGATTTACGCAAGGGAATGGAAATGGGCGCTGATGATTACATTACAAAGCCATTTGACAAAACTGAATTACTGAATGCTGTAGAAAGCCGCCTCAGAAAGTTGGAATCCATAAAAAAAGAGTACCAGAGAGATATGGAAGGGCTATCAGATTTTATTGGTGATGTTGCAGGTAAAGATGCATTGCGGAAGTTTATTGAAGGAAGAAAAATAAATCAATTTAAAAAGAAGCAGAATATTTACATGGAGGGAAATAACCCCACCGGAATGTATTATATCAATAAGGGAAAAGTAAAAGTTTACAAAATACATGACTATGGTAAAGAGTTTATTGTTTCACTTTTGAAGGATGGAGATTTTTTTGGTTACACAGCATTGCTCGAAGGAAAAGTGTATGAGGAAACTGCACAGGCCCTCGCAGAATCAGAAATTGTTTTTGTGCCTAAGGAAGATTTTTTCGCTTTAATTTATAATAACCGTGAAGTGGCAAAAAAATTTCTGCATATCCTCACACATAATATTTCAGAGCACCAGGATCAGTTACTCAAGTTAGCTTACGGTTCAGTTCGCAAGCGCGTGGCTGAAGCATTGCTGATGTTGCAAAAAAGATATCAGGACGAAGGACAACAGACTTTCAGCATTGCAATTTCAAGAGAGGACCTGGCAAATATTGTAGGCACAGCCACTGAGTCGTTAATCAGAACACTAAGTGATTTTAAAGAAGAAAAGCTGATTGATATTAAAGAAGGTAAAATTTATCTCGTAAACGAAACCAAGATGAGAGATATGAAAAATTAAAAAATACTTTTTAACCGTAAACCACAAACTGTTTCGGGCTAAAAATTATTTTTTAAAAAAGTTGATGACAATATCTGCCACTTCATCTCCTATTCTTTGCTGACCTTCGATGGTTGAAGATGCCACATGCGGGCTAAGCGAAACATGAGGGTGTTTCAATAAATCTTCGCGCGGTGTTGGTTCATTATCGAATACATCAAGTCCTGCAAACGAAATTTTTCCGTTGTTTAAATATTCAAGCAAATCATTTTCATTCACCACTCCTCCCCTTGCACAATTAATGATGCCTACACCGTTTTTCATTTTTTCAAAATCATTTTTATTCAGCACTTCATCCTTGCCCGAAACATTCAATGAAATAAAATCACTTTGAGCAATCACTTCTTCCTTACTTTTAGTTTCGATCGGAAACAAAAGCGATTGATTGTTTGAGTAGTCAATTTTCAATTCGGTTTTTCTCGGATACAGATCATAAGCAATCACATTCATCCTTAGACTTAAAGCCATGCGCGCTACTTCAATTCCGATATTACCGAAACCAATAATCCCTAAAGTTTTTCCCTCCAGTTCACTTCCTTTTGAATAATTTAATTTCAATTCCTTAAAGCGTGTTGCACCACTCAGACTCATTTGACGGTTAGATTGATGCAGAAACCTGACTCCTGAAAACAAATGCGCAAAAACCATTTCAGCCACAGAATGTGATGAAGCAAGAGGAGTGTTACATACTGTAATCCCTTTTGATTCGGCATAAGTCACATCAATATTGTCAACACCTACTCCACCACGCACAATTAATTTTAAATTAGAAGCGGCATCAATTTCAGGCTTGCGGATTTTTGTAGCGCTTCGCACCACCACCACTTCAAATTCATGAATATGTTTTGGCAAGTCAGCCTGTAAATATTTTGGCATTGAAATTTTAAATCCGTTTGCAGCTAATCGTTCCATTGCTGTTTTATCCAACCCATCGTTAGCAAGAATGTTTATCATATTCAGTTAAAAAATTTCTCAAACATAATTTAATTGCGGCAGATTTCGCAATACTGTAACCAATTCTGATTCACAACGTATAGTTGTTGCAATGCAATACGATGTACAGACGTTGCAATGCAACGTCTCTACCCGCATTTACTCTGTCCGCAACTTTTGCATTTCAGGCAACCTTCTTCATAAATTAAACCTTCAGCATCACCGCACTCTGAACAAAGACGATCAACTGCAATTGTTCCGTCAGGAATAAATTTTTTCAAAGCACGCTCCACTCCTGTCTTCCAGGTGTTAATGTTTTCACTCATCAGATGCAAGTCCTCAATGAGATGAACCACCTGCGGTAATGGCATTCCATAGCGTAGCACTCCACTGATCAATTTTGCATAATTCCAATATTCTTTGTTAAATGAACGCGATAATCCTTCAATAGTAACACGGTAACCTTCGGCATCCATATATTGAAAATCGTAACGCGATTTTCCGTTGCCATTTTTATTTTTGATGATCCATCCTTTCTCCACCCATTCAGGAATGCTGAATGCATCCTGTGCTTTACCGGTAAAAATTTCATAGGGTTTATTATTAAGCAAACCAACATAAGCAATCCATTTTTCTTCAGCATTCTGAAAACGAACTACTGCTGCTTCCAGAATCAAGGGACGCTCAGGAGCTTCAGATTCAATGATGGCGCCTGCTTTAGATGTGTTCTTTTTTTCTTCATTAGCAACAAGAACTCCGCTACGCGAACCATCGCGATAAACGGTGATACCTTTTAATCCTTTCTTCCACGCTTCGAGATAAATTTTTCCGACCTGCTCTTCACTTACATCTTTAGCAAGATTAATAGTTGAACTGATAGAATGTGTGGTGTATTTCTGAACAACAGCCTGCAATTGTATGCGCTTATGCCAGCTAATTTGAGTTGCTGTAGCGCCAAAATATGGACTCTTGTTTATATCCTTTTCACCTGTTACCTCCATCCATGTTTTTAATTTCGGATGATACACATCAAACTCCTGCCACGAATCGCCCATAGCATCTGTAAAATCAGCATGAGCATTTTTATCATTTGGATTTATTTTCCTCCTGCGCTTATATGAAAGCATAAATACAGGTTCAATTCCTGATGATGTTTGTGCAAGCAGGCTTAGGGTTCCTGTTGGTGCAACAGTGCTGATAGAAATATTTCGTCTCCCGAATTTCATCATGCGTTGATATACCTCTGGTAATTCTTTTTCCAGCATTTTTATGAAGTCAGAAGTTTGTTCAATGTCAGTATTAAAAGCTTCAAACGAACCGCGTTCAATTGCCATATCAATGCTGCTGTCAAATTCTGCTTCGCATTTCAGCTTCATTATTTTTTCTGTTTCATGTAAAGCATCCTTCGAATCAAAATGTAAATTAAGTGCAGCCATCGTATCGCCTAATGCAGTAAATCCAAGCCCTGTGCGTCTTCCGTTTTTACCGGCATCATATAACAGCTTCCATGTACGCAATTCGGTATCCTTAATATAATCAGGCTCAGCATCACTTTCTACTTTTGCAAGAATGCGCTCAATGGCTTCCAATTCAAGATCAACCAAATCATCCATCAGCCGTTGTGATTCATAAGTAATTTCATAAAACTTTTTGTAATCAAATGTTGCTTTTTTTGTAAATGGATTATTCACAAAGCTGAAAAGATTCAATGCAATTAACCTGCAACTGTCACCACCCTGCATGGCAATTTCAGAGCACGGGTTGGTAGAGACATTTTTAAAACCGGGATAAATAGATGATGTGGAATAATTGTGTTGCCTGTCCCAGAAAATCAAACCAGGCTCGGCAGTGTTGTGAGCGCACTTTATTATGCTGTTCCATAATTCACGCGCCTTTATATTCCTTGAAAGTTCCGGCACGGCTGCATCAATCGGAAAACGCAATGTGAAATCTTTGTCATCCGTAACAGCCTGCATAAACTCATCAGATAAGCGAACAGAAATATTTGCTCCCGTTACTTTTTTCAAATCCTGTTTTATAGTGATAAATTTTTCCACATCAGGATGAGCTATATCTATTGTAATCATTAAAGCACCGCGCCTGCCATGCTGCGCAACCTCGCGTGTGGTATTTGAAAAACGCTCCATAAATGAAACCGCACCGGTAGTAGTTCCGGCAGCATTGGAAACAGGCATACCTTCAGGGCGAATAGTAGAAATATCCAAACCCACTCCGCACCTTCTTTTAAATAATTGTGCAAGTTGCTGATCAGCAAAAAAAACTCCTCCATAAGAATCATAAATTTCTGGCAACACAATGCAATTTGATAATGATGCTATGATGTAAGGATTGCCAAGCGTTGACATTACACTTCCCTGCGGTATCACATATTTGAAATGACTGAAGTATTGAAATATTTTTCCTTCACTAAGCAGTTCACGTTGCTGACCATACAGAGAAAGATTTTTAAAACTGCCGTTAAGATTTGATTTGTTTTTATACTCCCGTTCCTTTCTTGCAAATTCATTTGCCATGCGCCTGTGCATATCATCAGGAGTTAACTCTGTAAAATTTCCACCCTTGTCTTTCACAGCGTATTTATTCAGCCATGTAGTTGCTGCAAGTTCATCACCATTAAAATATTTTATAGATGCATCAACTGCTTCTTTAAACGTATAAGTCTTTACAGATTTCTTTTCTGACATTATGGGCGATTCTTTAATAGCGAACATACAATTATGGATTAAATGATGGAATAAAAAAATTGAGGTTGCAATGCTAAAGGCGGAAAGATTTTTGAAAAGTGATCATTATCATGGTTGAATGAAAAGTTTCAACAGCATTCTGTTTGAATTTTGTGCACCTTAGTTATTGTGAATAGCTTTTATAGAATGTATCTTTGAAATAGAGCTAACAACGAGTGGGGAAATTGTTATATACGACTTACAGTAGCTGATGCCCTGCTGTTCCCCCGAAGATGTGTCGTGTCGGGTCATGCAGTAAAGGTAGTTAAAAGTGATTTTCATTAAGAGCGATGTCGTGTCAAGTTAGTAGGGTGTGTGGGTTGGCAAAAAATTTTTGCGTTGTTCGTCTGTCATTATAAAAATTTATTTAGAGTTTATATTTATGGAATCTGATTGATTGCAATTGCTACATTTTTTACTGATAACAAATAGGAATGATTAAAAAGGATATTGCAATGAAAATATTTTTATGAGATAGGTGTCTTGCTCAAAGTTTAATTGTTAGTGGTTTAAAAATTAACTTTTCCTAAAAGAAGAAAGGGAAATAACAAAAAATGTTGTAGGTGAATATTGATACTTTGACAAGTTTTAATGTGCTATTCTGATATGCTGATTTTTTTAATTACTGATTTACCGTTTACAGAAATTTTCACAAAATATATTCCGCTGTGTAAATCATTAACAGAAATAATAGTTTGATTTTGATTTTTGAATTGAGATTCCAATTGTAATCTTCCTGAAACATCATAAATATTGATTGAGGCATTTACATTTTCGGTAAAGGAAATAGTGATTTTATTATTTGCAGGATTTGGGAACACCTGTATTTCAATATTGAATTTAATATCTCCAGTGCTTAAAGGTAAATCTTTGATACATCGAACAGATAACCCACAATTTGCAAGAGCCACTGATTCCGTGAAATTACTATTGTTAGCATTTAAGTTAAAGCAATAACCCCTCTGAAATGTAGCACTTCCCCATGGAGTAGAACTCCAAAACATTCCCATTGAGCCGATATTAAGAAACATGTCAGGGTTGCCGCGAAAACCACCGGGGAGACCTGTAAAGAAACTGGAGTTATTGACAGTACTATCTGTTCCTATCCAATGTGTTATTCCGGTTTCTTTCATTTTGCCTCCGGCAACTGAATCTCCTCCAAGAAAATTAGTCAAGCTTACCCATTCGGTATCGCTTGGAGCATGCCAACCTGATGGACAAACATTGTCATTTGTAACGAGAGAAAACCATGTGTAAAGCCGACCATATACATTGATATTATTAGTATCATCATTATATGGAAATTGAAATATGGAAGTTGTGTCAACATAAATTGGCAATGTGGTAGTTGGAATAGGAGTTCCGTTATTAAAATGAGTTGTTTTCAAGTTCTCTTTCATCCATGTTTGTGTACCTATTGTAATTGTGTTATAGGTATTACCCTCAATGTCGGTTACTGTTTGGGCTTTACCGGTAATGGTAAAAAGAAAGAGTCCGGTGAGAAACAAAATAACACTTTTCATATTAGAATTGTTATGTGATTTTAAGTTTAATAATTGACTTCAATTTTGTAATGAATTTACATTAATACAATTTTCTTTATAATTGATTTATTGTTTTCTGTAATCTTTATAAAGTATATTCCTCTTGGTAAATCGGCAACTGGAATTGTTATTTGCTCTTGATTTCTTGTTGGCACTTCTAAAATTGTTTTTCCAACTACATCTTGAATAGTAATTAAGGCATTTGTGTTTTTAGAAAACTGAATTGTTGTTTGTTCGGTTGTAGGATTGGGGTAAAGAGAGATTTGTAAATTCTCTTGTGATGGATTATTGATTCCTGTTAAAGTTGATTTTGGTGTAAAACGATATACAGTGCCACTATCAGGAATTCCTTGCATAGCATAAAATTGAACGATGGCTGCTGAATCTAATGTTGGATTATTTGGATTGCCGTTGCACCAAAGTTTTTCAATAACACTTGTAGCAGCATTTGGCACCCATACTGCTCCCATAAAAGGGCCATTGTTGATATTATAGCCGGTTGCATTGTTTGCCGACCTTGCACCAAAATGATACTCTATCACACCTATTTGTTGATATAACCATATTTGAAAATTTGAAAAATTACCTGGCGGGCCGTTGGCCAGCTTCCAATTTTTAAATTCAAATTTTACAATTAAATTTCCAGATGTTCCGGTAATTGCATAAGATATTTGCGATGTGACATTAATTGAAGATAAAGGAGTAGCTGCTATCTCAAAAAGTTTAAAAGTGAGGGCTTCACCAATTTGAAATTCCCCATCATTAACTATCCATATATCTGCATTTACCCCAATCGTATCAAGTGTATTGAAAAATTTAAAAACCTCGCCTTGTAATTGTTGATTAAACAGGTAATCATTAGTATTAACAGAAAAACTATCGGTAATGATAGTGTTACCTGTTAAATTTTGATATGCAATAGTTCCTGGTGGAATTCGTGTGAAAGAATAGGAGATTTGAGCATTTGAAGTTGTGCAAATGAATAGTAAAATAATACTCGTAAGTGTGAATGTAAATTGTTTTATCATGGCTTTTTTTCGTTAATATTATTTTGATTTGTTTATTTTTTGAAAATGAAAAGATGCGTAAGTTTATGGATAGGTTATTTTATGATAACGATTTTTTTTAGTTACACGTTTTTCATTTTCAGAAACCTTATATTTTTGATTTTGTGTTCATGCGGTCTTTCTACGACAGCCTGTGTTGCCTACATCCCAGGCAAAGGCATTGTTTCATGTATTTCAATCGAACATGCAGCATTCCATGCTAAATGAGGATGCCCTTTCATAAGCACTTTGGCTTCTTCCATATTTTCTGCCTGCAGGATAGAATAGCCAACAACATTTTTATCAGACATTTTATTTTTTTCGTCAGGGTTAAGTTGTACTCCATTAGCGAGTGGAGCACCCATGTCAACAAGTTTGTCGCCACACTTTTTTGCCCAAATCATCCAGCCTTCCATTCCTTTTTCTTGTTCTTCCGGAGTTGCTTTTTCCATCTCCATAGTTGCATTCATTGGTGCATGATAGATTACAATAAATTTTTTCATTTTCCTTTTGTCAGTGATTATAGTGCTGAAACCGCACTTTTATTATTATTGAAAATTATTTACATCTTTTTTATGTGTAGAAATTGATTTTACATCAAAACAATTTTTTTAATGACATATTTATCATTTTCTGAAATCTTAATAAAATAAACTCCTCTTGGTAAATCAGTAACAGAAATAATAGTTTGTACTTGATTTTTAATTGGCAGTTTTAACATAGTTTTTCCAACAACATCAATTAATGTTATAAATGCATTTGTATTTTCAGAATAGTGAATTGTAATTTGTTTTGTGGCAGGGTTTTGAAAAACAGAAATTTGCAAATCATTCTGTGTTGGATTTTCAATTCCGGTTGCACTTGGATGGTATTTTATCAATGTTCCATTATTGCCCGATGCCCAACCGAAATGTAATCCTGAAAAGGAAACTGAATTTAAATTTTGTGTTACTCCGCTTATTTCCGGATTCCAATTTGCCCCTCCGTTGCTTGTTGAAATAATAGTGCCTGCATCGCCTACAGCCCATCCGTGGTTATTATCTACAAAATAAATTGATTTTAAATTTTGTGTTGTGCCGCTGTTTTGTGTTGTCCAATTTATTCCGTGATTTGAGGTAAATAAAACAGTACCGTTATCACCGCACACCCAACCCGAATCAACTCCGGAGAAATGAACAGAATTTAAGTTGAAAGTAACTGCGCTGTTTTGAGGACTCCAATTGCTTCCCGAATTTATAGAGTTTAAAATTGTTCCGCTGTTGCCAACTACCCATCCTAATGTTGTTGAAGGAAAAAATAGAGAATTTAATGGTATAGTTACTCCACTAATTATGCTTGTCCACACAACGCCATTTAGTGAACTGCCATTTACTGTTTTGAATATTTTTCCGCCATCGCCACAAATCCAACCCAGATTGGGATTGCTAAAATAAACTGAGTTTAAATTATTAAGGCTAAACCCATTTGCAACAAACCAAATAATACCGGTAGCGGGAGTCATAAAACCGTTGCCAACATCGCCAACGGAATTTCCGTTTGCGAAATCAGTAAAATAAACAGCATTATAATTATAAGTTCCGGGTCCATTGTCATACCAAACTGCGCCTCCATCCATTGTGTTTTTTGAAGTTCCCGATTCTCCGACAATCCACCCGTTTACTGAATCGGTAAAACAAATTGAATTAAGATTGTTTGTAGTTCCGCTACTTAATGATGTCCATTGAGAAAATGCAGTTCTAAATGATACGATAAAAACAATAGATAGAATAACTTTTAGTTTCATGATTACCTTATTTATTTGGTGATGATTATTTTTTTAGTAACCACTGATTTTACCTCTACTATTTGGACAAAGTAAATTCCGACCGGGCTTTCACTAAGGTCAATATCTACCCGGTGAGATGAGATAGATTGAGAGTAAATGTTTTCTCCGGCTTCGTTAAAAACATTAATCCTTTCAATAAAATTTTTGGTATCTGTTATTTGAAATTTGCCACTTCCTGCAGATGGTAAAATTGTTAACTGATTTTCAAAATCAGATTCGGAAATGCCGGTTGATGTTGGAGTATATTCCCACAAATCTTTATAGGTAGGA
Organism: Bacteroidia bacterium; assembly: GCA_039931675.1. Taxonomy (GTDB): domain Bacteria; phylum Bacteroidota; class Bacteroidia; order AKYH767-A; family OLB10; genus JAEUTH01. The sequence continues at coordinate 17,538 of JBDTRM010000190.1, forward strand.
GTGAAATTTCCTCCTGTAACGAAGTATCCTTTGTTTCCAATGGCGAACCCGGTAGATAACCACCTTCCTGTGCCGCCAAAATTTGCTATTGGTGTCCATTGGTTATTGGTTTGGTCGTATTTCCAAAAATCAGAATAAGATACCGTGGCAAAATCGCCACCAATTCCGATGTATCCATTAGTACCAATAGAATAACCAACAGCAAGATTTCTTTCTGTTCCTCCAAAGTCGGTCTTTTGTGTCCATTGGTTGTTAGTTGTGTCGTATTCCCAAAAGTCATTAAGAAGCACACCCGCCATGAAGTTGGCACCTGTACCGATGTATCCTTTGTTGCCAATGGAAAAACCAACTGCCTCCATTCTGTTCATTGCCGGAAGAGATGCAATTGAATTCCATTGGTTATTTGCCTGGTCATATTCCCAAAAATTATTTTGAAAATAAGTGAAGGCATCAAAACCGGTTCCGATATATCCTTTGTTTCCAATTGAGAAACCTACAGCGCCAAATCTTGCGGTGCCGGGGAAGGCCGCTTTAGGATTCCATTGGTTGTTTGCAGGGTCGTACTCCCAGAAGTCCGCATAATGAGGGGTGTATGGGAACGCAGAACCGGCAGCACCTGTTCCGACATACCCTTTATTGCCGATGGAAAAAGCAACTGCTTCGTATCTTGCCGCTCCCGGAAAAGGGGCTATCGCTGTCCACTGACCAGTAGTTTGGTCGTATTCCCAAAAATCATTTTTTAGTGCGCCATCAATTCCTAATCCGACATACGCTTTTGTTCCGATGGTAAATGATACTGTACCGTATCGGGCGGTTCCGCCAAAGTCTGTTTTTTGTGTCCACGTGCCTTGACTGAATGCTGAAGCAAATAGCATTAGCGAAAGTAAAGTAGCAAGTGTCTTTTTGTAAGATATTTTATTCATGATTTTTATTTTTAAAAGTTATTTTCTACCGGGACGAAAGTAGGTATGTCTTAAATCACTAAGGATTAATGAAAACAAAACAAAACTTAAAACATACTTAATTCTGAAACTGTAGTCAAATAAAAAAGAACTTTACGCAATGGAATTCAGGAGGATAAAACTTATAATTGGTTTGGTTTCGTTTGGTCTGCTTTCATTGATTGCAGTACAGATATTCTGGGCTTTTTCATCTTATAAATTAAATGAAAGAAGCCTGAATTTCAGAACAATGGATGCCATGAATAAAACAATGGAAATAGCAAATGATAATATTTCATGCTTTGAAGTATTTTCAAAAATCCCAATTAATCCGAATGAAGGTTTTTATATGATTCGTCAGAAGTGCGATAGTGATAAATTTATTTCGGAAGGCATAAATTCAATTGATACTGTGCCGATGTATTATGAGCATGCCGATGAAAATATTCCTTTCAAATGGAATGATATGGAATTTCATAATCCTATAAATCTTGAAATAATACTTAAGTTCCGTTATGTGTTAAACGATTCAACGGCTTATACCACTCAACGCAATATTCCGCAAGGGGTAAACCTTAAAAATTTTCATGAAAAACTTTCAGATAAAGAATCCATTGTCAGCAGATATGATACTTTACTTATAGACTCAATTTTGAAAGCACAGTTAAGTAATTACTCAATAGCAGACAGTTTTCATTATGGTTATTTACGAAATGAGGACAATAAAATTGAGTATGGCAGTGAGGGTGCAAACGCTGATATGCTTTTAAATAATTCATACAGGGTGCAACTTACCCGCAACAAATATTTCAACAAACCTTATGATTTGGTTTTATATTTTGATGATTACTACCACATTTTATTTTCCCTTATTCGAAATGTGCTAATTGTTTCATTGCTTGTAACTTTCATTCTTTTAATTTCATTTTTACTTTTCATTCGTGTCATTTACAGGCAGCGCAAATTATCAGAATTAAAAAATGATTTTATCAATAACATGACTCATGAATTTAAAACTCCGTTGGCAAACATTTCGGTTGCACTTGAAACTCTTTCAGGTAAAGGGATTTTGGAGAATGAACCGAATGCAAAAGTTTACGGAATATTAGGGCAGGAGACAGAAAGGCTTAGAGAGAATATTGAGAAAATTCTACAAGTCGCAAAATTTGAAAAAGAAAAAATTCATTTAACATTTGAACGATTGGATTTACATCAGGCACTATTAAAAGCAACGTCCAGCTTTGAACCTGTTTTATTAAAAAGAGATTGTGAAGTACAATTTATTTTTGATGCGAAAAAATATATGATTGAAGCCGATGAAACACATTTGATTAATGTTATCTGTAATTTGGTGGATAATGCAATTAAATATTCTCAAAAGGTTTTGCAAATAACCATTACTACAAAAAATAATAATGAAGGTGTTTCATTCACTATAAAAGATGCAGGACAAGGAATATCTAAGGAAGCGCAAAAGAAAATTTTTGAAAAATTCTATCGTGAACCAACCGGAGATATTCATACCATTAAAGGATTTGGATTAGGACTAACTTATGTGAAAACAATTATTGATTCTCATCACGGAAAAATTACAGTGAAAAGTCACCCTTCCGAAGGCACTGAGTTCGAAATTTATTTTCCTTTTAAACAATTGAGATGAATATCGCCACACAAAAAATATTAATTGTAGAGGATGATGAAAACCTTGCTTATCTATTGAAAGAAAATATGGAAACAAGAGGATTTTCCGTTACGATTTGTGCAGATGGTAAACAGGGTTTTCGGGTTTTTAATCAGCAAGCATTTCAGTTGTGTATTCTTGATGTTATGCTTCCTTACAAAGATGGCTTTGCTTTGGCAAAGGAAATGCGTATTCAAAATCAAAACATTCCTATTATTTTTTTAACATCCCGTTCAATGGAGATTGATAAAATAAAGGGCTTTGAAAGTGGTTGCGATGATTACATTACCAAACCTTTTAGTGTGATGGAACTTTTACTTCGTGTGAATGCGGTTCTTAAAAGAACAAATGTGAATGAAGTAAAAAAGGAAAAAGACATTTTTACTTTTGGCAGTTGCATATTGTTATTCAGCGAACGAAAACTTATATTTTCTGATAAAACAGAAAAAAGTTTATCCATGAAGGAAGCCGAGTTGTTGCGGATTTTTTGTGAGAAGCAAAATGAACTTATTCACAGGCAATATCTGATGAATAGAATTTGGGGTAGTGATGATTATTATATTGCAAAAAGTATGGATGTATTTATTACGCGATTACGAAAACTTTTAAAATTTGAAACGGATATTGAAATCCAAAATATTTACGGTACAGGGTTTAAATTCATTGTCAAGAGTGCTGAAATAAAATGAGTTTATTTTGACCAGTTCTTAATATCTTTTTTCAAGAATTTGTTTTAATAATTCAAGGTCTTTCCTGTTTGCTTTCTTCATCATAATAGTCATGAGTGGTGCAAATAGTTTTGAAAATCCTGAAGGTTGTCCTGCATTGCGTAATGTCATACGGGTTTTGCTATTGTCAACAGTTTCCCAAGTGTATGTTGTTTCCATAGGAAAGGGTCCCTCGGCAGTTCGCATTACTAATTTTTGCCCCGGAATATATTCTACAAATTCATAGGTGTATGCCAGTTGTCGTCCCAGAAATTGTGCTTTAAAAGCCACCTGTGTTCCTACCTGAAATGGCTTTGGCGTTTTCCATTCAGCGGATTTTATATTTACATACCATTCCGGTGCATTATCGGGGTTGGTAGCATATTCAGAAACTTTGTCCCGAGGTACTGAAATTATTATTTCGGTTAAAACATCTACCATGTTTTTATTTTTAGAAGTTTGATGCTATTACTAAATCCAATTGTCAAGTTATGAGTTTGGAATTTGTTGCTTTCAATTTAAAATTGTTCTAATTCATATTAGTGTTTACTGGCAATCCAATCAATAGCTGCCTTAATTCCCATGTCCTCTTTGTTGTCGTTAGTTTGCTCAATCATTTCATCCGGGTCTATTCTGCCGTGATATAGTTTTCCATTTCTGTCAGCCATTATAGTTGAAGCTAACATCATTCTTGCTCCGTCCATTAAATCAAAGCTGCCGTTTCCTGTTGTCAATCCCCATGTGGGCTGCCCGAAAGATTTTGTGTTGGCGTTACCAATAAAAGATATAGCTACAATTTCACCTGAACTGCCTGTTTGATTACTGGTTAAAACGGCAATAGGTAGTTTAGATGTTAGTATGACAGGATTTGAAACACTCCATCCTTCATATCCATCTCCCCAATACCTTCCATCTTTATAATACCAACTGTCAGGTTTATTATTTACATCTATTAATGAACCTAATTTATCAGAACTGAAAAGCGGACCTAATCCTGCAATCATAGGTTCCATATTTCCTCCCGTGTTTTCTCTTAAATCAATTATCCACCCTTTTATCTCTGCACTATTAAGTTTTTTTATTTCTGCTTGAATTGTGTCTGCAAACTCAAGCATTAATTTAGTATTACCTCCAGTGAAATGAGGAACTGAAATATATCCGCAACCATCAATTATTTTGCTTTGAGCATAAATAATATTTGCACTTGCCGAGGTATCGTTTTTCCAACTTATTACCTCATCGTGTTTCATTAAAAACGAATGGTAGTCGCCATAATTTCTTAAATAGTTAATCAAGTATTCAACGGCAACATAACAGTCTGAATATTTTTTTGCTTGTCCTGCTATTTGAAGAGCAACGGATTTTAGTGCGGTTATGTCTATGGAGTCTTTTACTAAAGAATGTTTTGCGATGGTATCACATGCTGCTGAAATATATTTTACAGCTAATGCACTTGGCTTTCTTCCATCAACAGGAGAAAGCAAAACTTTAAAATCGTCAAAGTGTGCTTTTCCTTTTCCATAAAGAATTGCTCCTATTTTAATTTTAGTAGCACCTTCAGGGCACACTGCTGAAAAAGTATATTCTTTCCATGATGCAGTTCCCTTTACCCAACTTAGAGAAGCGTAACCCATGTCTTTAGTCACCAACAAATTGTTGTCTGAATCATAAATCCCTAAATTCATTCCCGCACCTCTTCCCTGCAAACTGTCAGAACTGATTTTAGCTGAAAGTTGAATTATTTGAAGTCCCGAATATTTTTTTAGAGTTGTAGATTGTTCAACAAACCCAACTGAACCTTCTACTTTGCCGGTGATTAATAAGCATTTATTTTTTCCGAATATTTCGGGAACACAATCACCTTTTCCTCCCCATGACAAATCCCAATAACAAAAACCTGTTTTGGATGTATCACATAATTGTTCAAAATCTAAGTTATGAAATGACTGTCCATGCAAAAGCAAGAGGTTGCATGTTGTCAGAAGAAGAAGTAATAACGTTTTAAAACTTTTCATTTAAGAAACAAATGTAGCTGTTGAATTATGCTAAACAGAAAAATCAAAACTTAACAATTCTTAAAATTGTTATTTCGTTTTCAACCAATTGGTAGCATCTTTTTCCAAATTTTCTTTTGGATTTTCGTTCCACTTTGTTTTGAAACTTTGGTCGTTGTAGAGATAAAGTTTTTCGTCAATTATTTGAAATGCTTCGGGGTCAATCTTGGCTGTGAAACCTGTGCTTACTGCATAAGAACAATAGCCGCCAAATTGTGGAGCATATTTTTCTGGACTTGCTTTAAAGAGATTCATGTTTTCTGCTGATGAAAAATACCAAGTTGCATCATCCCATTTATATGAATTTGTTTCTTCTCCTTTTATTGCTTTTTGTTGTGTGAAATATGCAACAGGGTCGTAACCTTCAATTGCTTTATCTGAAAATACTCCCTGATTTATTTTGTTGTGTATGTTCCATGCAATGGGTCGAATATGTTTGTAGGTTGTAAAAGTAAAGACTATTACAACCAACACTACAATGATTGCTAATATCATTTTGAATATTTTTTTTCGCTTCATTTTGATTTTATTTAGTTGATGCCTTCCATCGTTTTTATTGGACGAACCTCAATGCTTGCTTCTCCTGCTTCAAACACCGGATTTGCTTTTGCAATTGCAATTGCTTCATCCAAATCATTTGCGACAATGTGGAAGTAGCCAACTATTACTTCTTTGCTTTCGTTATAAGGTCCGTCTTTGAAAACTCCTTTGTTTCCACGAACCATTTTTCCATCCATGTCAAGTGGTTGTGCTCCTTTTAATTTTCCTTCTTGCATCAACTTACCAATATAGTTGCCAATTTTTTGAACATGCTGTTGTTGCTGTTCGGGTGACATGGCTGCCAGGTGGTCGCCCTCAGTTCTGATAAGTAACATAAATTCTTTCATTTTTTTTGTTTTTATTTTAGTTAATTTTTTTGTTTGAATTATCCCCACGGTTGTCCTTTTCCTGTTTCACAATATGATTTTAAACTCTGCATGAAAAATTTCCAGCCGTCAACGGTCATTACATAAGGTGGGGTGTTTTTCCATTTCTCATCAAAATTATTATGAATGAAAGCGAGTGAACAACCGTCATTTGTTTTTTCAATTTTAAATGAAAGTTTGCTATTTGCCCAAACCGGGTTTCCGTTTTGAACGCATGTCCATTCTACTTTTTTATCAGCTTGCAATTCGTCAATTCGGAAATACATTCCTACAACTCTGCCTTCTTTTACAAATTTCATAAAAGATAACTCTCCGACTTGGGAAGATATGTGGCATACCTGCGACCACCATCCTTCAATACCTTGTTGTGTTGAGATTGCTTCATACACTTGATGTGTTGTAGCGTTTAATTGTAATTGATGTTTGATTTCCATTTTTTGGTTTTTAAATTGTTAATTTTTACTTTTTGTAGTAAAGACAAACAAGGTTTTAAAAAAGGGACATTGAAGGAATAATATTTCACTCAACAACATTTTTGCAGTATTCTAACCTCTTTGTCAGTAAATCTTTCTCTGCTTGCAAAGGAGCTAAGTCAATGGCTGTTTTAAGTTTTGAACTTGCTTTTGAAAATTGTTTTAGTTCAATATAAAATTCTGCTTCAGTTGAATAAAACAGATAATAATTTTTGAGTGGTGGTGAATTTTTTATTTTTTCTAATTCGGCAATTGCCGCTTTTGCACCGTTCACTTTTGAAACTGCAACAGCACGATTTAATAAAACAACGGGTGAATTATCTAACTCAATTAAATTATTGTAGAGTGATAATATATTTTTCCAGTTAGTGGTTTCAAAACTTTCAGCAACACAAAAGTGCGCTGATATGGTTGCAAGAATATAATAACCGCTAATGTCCTTTTGTTTGGTGGCTTCCTCTAAATAATACAATCCGTTTCCTTTCAATTTGCTGTTCCAAAGTGAGCGGTCTTGTTGTGCCATTGTAAATAAATTTCCTTGGTTGTCGTGCCGAGCTTTAAATCTTGATGCATTTAAATACATGAGAGAAAGCAAAGCGAAAACATTTCCTTTCTGTTGAAAATTTTTGTCATCAGTAATAATATGTGTGAGGCGAATTGCTTCTTCGCAAAGTTCGTAACGAATAATATCGTTTCCCTTTGATGCACTGTAACCTTCATTGAATAAAAGATAAATGGTTTCTAAAACTGTTTGCAATCTTTTCTCTAACTCTCTTCCTTGCGGCACTTCAAACGGAATTTTATAATCACGAATTTTTTGTCTTGCTCTTACTAATCGTTTATTTATTGTTTCGTCATTAGTAAGAAATGCTTTTGCAATTTCGGGAATACTAAAACCGCAAAGCGTTTTTAATGCCAATGCAATTTGTGAATCGGGTGAAATGGAAGGGTGGCAGCAAGTAAAAATCATTCGCAACTGGTCGTCCTGAATTTCTTGTTCTGAAAAAAGATGACTCAGGGCAGGTTCAACTGTCCATTCGGATTGCAAATAATGTGCAACATCTGAGGAATATTCTCTTTTATATTTTTCACGATTAAGAATATTGAGTGCTTTGTTTTTTGCTACTCTAAAAAGCCAAGCCGAAGGATTATCAGGAATACCTTTGTATTGCCATTGGCTCATGGCTTCTATCAATGAATCCTGAACAACATCTTCTGCAAGGTCTAAGTTTTGTGTTCCGAAAATTCGTGTCAATACTGCAACCATCTTTCCGCTTTCGTGTCGGAAAAGGTGGTCAACAAGTTTTGTTATTTCGGGTTGTTCTGTCAAAATTCTTTGATGAAAAAATTTTGGTCAAAGGTAAGAATTTTGAGTGGAGCGAAGAGTGCATTTTATTTACACAACAAAATAAATTCTTTGTATGATAAAGAAATTCAAACACTAAGCAACATAGTTTCTAAACTATAACTTTTATTCTAAATCAAAACATGATAATAATCATAAGCCTATGCAACTATAGTTACATATTTCCAAACTTCCTGCATATACTTTTGCTCTATAATTTTAGAAAGTAATCACTATGCAGTTAAATGAAATTTTAAAAAGTAAAAATAACACCATCATTGATGTCCGTACCAAAGCAGAATTTGAAAGCGGGCATGTGGATGGAGCAATCAATATTCCGGTTTCAGAACTTACTACGAAAATTGATAAAATAAAAAACATGCCGCATCCTGTTGTGTTGTGTTGCGCATCCGGCAGCAGAAGCCGTCAGGCACATGTTTACCTTTCACAGCATGGCGTTGCCAATACTTATAATGGCGGATCGTGGTTGGAAGTAAACGAACTCAAAAGTCAAATTCAGAATTATTAAATAAAACAATTAAGCTATGATACATTATTATGAAGTAAATCTCTCCTGGGAAACAGAGCGTAAAGGAAAATTATCTTCCCCCGTTTTAAATGAAAGTTTTGAAGTAGCTACACCTCCCGAATTTCCAAAAGGCATGCCGGGCATCTGGTCACCCGAGCATTTATTGGTAGCATCGGTTAGCAGTTGTTTTATGACCACCTTTTTAGCCATAGCCGAAAATTCAAAACTTGAATTTGAAAGTTTGTCTGTGAGTGCTAAAGGCAAACTTGAAAAAATTGAAAATAAGTTTATGATAAGTGAAATCACTCTTTTTCCGAAACTTGTTATTCATAACACATCAGACATGGAGCGTGCAACACGCATACTTGAAAAATCAGATGCAGCTTGTTTAATTTCCAATTCCATCAAATCAAAAATTATTTTAAAACCTGAAGTAACAACTGTTGCAGTAAATCATGTTGTACTTTAAGTATTAGATATCTTACAAACGATTGAAACGTTTGGAAAATATTTTACTCTAATGCATCAACAATTGTTTCACATACTAACAGTTCAGTTATACCAATTGATGTAAGTTCACTTTCACAAGGTATTTACTTATTAAAGTTGTATTGCAAGGTGCAAAGGTTTGTGAAGATGTAGTGTTTTTATATATGGTTATTTTCGGAAGAAAGTGGCAATAGGCAAATAGCAAGAGGCAACAAAAAACTGCTCCATCCCGAAACATCGGGAATCAGGGAGGTCCTTTTTCGCAATCAATAAATTTTGTTTTCTTTTATCAAATGAAAAACTGTTACCTCATGAGCGGTCTTGGTGCAGATGAACGTGCTTTTCAGGATTTTACACTTAATCATAACATTACGTATTTACCCTGGTTAGTTCCGGAGACCAATGAAACTTTTGAGAGTTATGCAAAACGCATGGCCGGTAAAATAACTGCACCTATGCCGGTTTTAATCGGGCTTTCTTTTGGTGGCATGATGGCTGTTGAAATAGCTAAACATATTCAGACTGATAAAGTAATTCTAATTTCATCAGCAAAAACAAAAAACGAAATTCCGTTTTACTATCGCCTGGCAGGAAATTTATCCATTGACAAATTGCTTCCCGCTAAGATTTTGAAAAGACGCGGAGCCATCAAAAATTGGTTATTGGGTTTAAAAACATCAAAAGAAAAAAAGCATTTTAATATGATGCTAAAAGAAAGTAATGATTTGTTTTTTAAATGGTCAATACGTTGCATAATAACATGGCAAAATGAAAAGGTGCCTGAAAACCTGTACCATATACATGGAAATGCAGACAAAACTTTACCCTTGAAATTTATTAAAGCAAACAGAATTGTAAAAGGTGGCGGCCATTCGATGATTTTAAACAAAGCTGATGAAATAAGTAAAATTGTAGAAGAAATTTTAAGCCCTGCTTTGCCACTAAGGCACTAAGTCACCAGGTTTTATTTTATAGTATTCTTCGTGTCTTCGTGCCTTTGTGGCCAATTTATTCTTATTAAAAAAACAACCCATGAAAAATAAATTTGTCTTGCGAATTATATTCTAAAGTTGGCAACGGAACTTTTAAAATTCCGATCACATTAAAAACTCTTTTTAAAACTAATGATTTGGTTTTTATCCTGGTGAGATCAATATCCGGTGCAAAATAAAACTGGCGGTAACGGTCATAATGAGGCACAGGTTCGCCATTTACATAATCAGGATTTTCGCTGGCACCCGTCATGCCATTGGCGCCATAGCCGAATGCGAGGTTTAACCAGGGAGGAAATTTTGAATCTTTTTTAAGCCAGCAATTGATATTGCAACTGAGCCAGTAAGTCTGACCGTTATAATCTTTAAACAAGCGCTGCACAGGTGATTCACCTAACTGATCTGGTCGCACATCTGCGTAAGGCGAAGCATGATAAGAGAATTTAATCCTGAAGCGTTGCTCATCCCAAAGCAACTCCTGCGAAACTAAAATACCAGAGCCAAGCGTGTTGGCAATCATGTCATAAGGACTAAAGCCCCAGTCACTGCTAAATCCATCAAATACTTCAATAGTGGTTTGAAACAAATAAGCATATCCGGCACCATACCAGATTGCTTTTTTTCTTTCGATTCCTGTCCAACGTAATGCATCAATGCCCCACAATCCAATCTGGTAAGCAGAAAAAACATGCCCGCATTTATCCATCTGTTGCCATTCCCCCGAATCATCAAAAAAATGAAACTCTTCAGAAGGATAATCTTTATACCATAACTGGTAAAGACCTGTCATGCCTCCGATGTATGCAGCGCCACCGATTGCTGAAACAGTTATTAAGCGTTTGCGGTTTATTGTTTGTTGTTTGTTGTTTGTTGTGCTGTCAGCAATTTGTGTTGTAGAGATGTCAGACACCTTTTTCAGGGTGTCAGACATCTGACCGGCAGCTTGACCATTAGCAAAATCACAAAAAACAAAAAGCAATAAAAAAACTCTGACAACTTTTTTTGCAGCCAGAGTTTTTAATATTCGTTGAGTGATCATTAATAATTTCTTTGCACTATTTAATCAATACCTAATTGAAATTTAATTGCATTTATTATTTCATCCTGTGGTTTTAATTCTGATATAATTCCCACCTCATTTATTAATCTTGATTTATCTAAAGTTCTGATTTGATAGCATAATATTATAGATTCATTAATCAACCCTGTTTTTCTATCATTAATTAATACTTCATTGGGGTATATTCTTCTTTCGGATTTTCTTGAAGTTATAGGAATTACATTCACTACGGGTAATATATCGTTTAAACTGTCTTCGCTGATAACCATAACAGGACGTGTTTTCCCTTGTTCAGAACCTTTAACAGGATCAAGATTGGCAATCCAAATGCTCCATTTTCTGATCATAATAGTTCGTTGTCTAAGGCATCGAAGTCCTCATTTATCTCTTTTAAATCAGCAATGAAGAGGGGGTCACTTGCAGCTTCTTTCATCATTTCAATTTTATATCGCCTTTCATCAATCACATCATCAATCGTAACTGCAACTTTTTTTGCAGCATAAAAATTTTCGGGCAAGTCAATTATCAATTGATGCTTACCATTAACCTCTACAATTTTTCTTACCGTCATTTTCTGATAGATTTATTTATTAACAAGATACAAAATCCAAATGAATTAAATTAATAATATCAATACTGAAACATTATTTCTTTATTCACTTTAATTACGAATTCCCCGTTTGGGATCAGGGGGCTAATTCACCAACGTTTCTTCTCCTGCTTTTAAAATTGCAAATGCAGCTTCGCGGCTATCGCTTTCTGCATAAGTGCGTAACACAGGTTCTGTGCCTGAGGCGCGAATCATAATCCAGTCACCGTTAGCAAAGAAATATTTCCAGCCATCAAGATCTTCCATGTGATCAATTTTATATTTCCCGAACGATGTAAACGCATTCGCTTTGCATTTTTCCAGTACGCGCTGCTTCACTTCTTCTTTAATGTGAAGGTCAACACGTTCGAATGCAAACGGTCCGGTAATAGCATAAACTTCGTCAATCAGTTCATTTAATTTCTTTCCGCTCTTTGCCATAAATTCCCATATCACTAAACCTATCCATATACCATCACGTTCGGGTATGTGACCTTTAATGGCAATGCCACCGCTTTCTTCACCACCTACCAAAACATCTTCATTAATCATCACTTCACAAATCCATTTGAAACCGATTTTTAAAGTTTGCATTTCGAGGCCATAGTGGTCGCAAAGTTTTTTCACACGCGGTGTCACTGAAAATGCAATGCACACTTTTCCTGTTTGATGTTTGTACTTCACTAAATAATGTATGAGCAATAAAATAATGTGATGAGAGTCAACAAAATTTCCTTTGTCATCGTATAAGCCAATACGGTCAGCATCGCCATCGGTTGCAAGGCCGCAATCAATTTTTCCATCGTTTTTAATAAGGTTAGAAAACTCCATCAGGTTTTTGTGAATGGGTTCAGGCGCTTGTCCTTTAAACGATGGATTTTCATCGCAATGCAACATGGTGGTTTCCGGTAACAACCGTTTGATCACATTTTGTCCGGCACCATACATGGCATCATAAGCAAACCGCAAACCCGATTTACGTATAGCATCAAGATCGAAATTTTTCTTTACATGATCGCAATACATTGTTTCCAAATCAATGTATTCCAATATGCCTGATTTTTCAAAATCACTGAGTGAAATTTTTTCAACATCAATTGTAGGTTCATCTTTAATAATGTCTTCGATTTCCTGCACCTGTGAGGGAATCAGAGGACCGCCATAGGAACCTTTCAATTTATATCCGTTATACGCAGGGGGATTGTGACTTGCCGTGAGAATAATTCCAAGATCAGCTTTTTTATTTACTGTGCCGAGTGAAATCATTGGAGTGGAAACAAATCCTTTGGCAAGAAAAACTTTAATGCCTTTGGTGCAACAAACTTTTGCAACTGTCTGGGCAAAAAGTTCACCCCCGAAACGCGGGTCGTGACCTACCACAACCGATCCTTTCGGATTTTTTTTGATGAGCCATTCAGCAGTTGCTTCGGCAACGCGGGTCACATTGTTAACTGTAAAATCTTTTGCAATGATGGCACGCCAGCCATCAGTTCCGAATTTAATTTTATCCATTTTTTAAAAATGATTAATGAGTTTTATTTTTCAATTGCGAATAACATGAAATGTTTTGAGTTTATCAACGAATATTGAATTCGCACCAACTTTATTTTTGTCTTACATATAAGTGCCACACGGCAATATAATTAGTTAAGGAAAAAACACCAATCATCGTTTCAACGAAAAATCCTTTTCGCTTATTCCGTCAGCCATTTGTTTTATGCTGGTTTTTTTAAGCATTAACTTTATGTCGGTTCTTATTTGCATAAATTGATCATGCAACGGACATGGATTTTTTGCAGAACATTGTTTTAATCCTAATCCGCATGAGGTGCAAATACCATCGCCATCAATGGCATCAACTATATCACTTAGAAAAAGGGTGCTCAAATTATTTTTAGCAATAAAGTAACCACCCGCATGTCCTTTCACAGATTGAATAATGTTGGTTTTTGCAAGTTGCTGTAAAATTTTTGAGGTATAGGCATTAGGCGAATCTATTGCTTTTGCAATGGCATTAAGGCTGAATAAATTATTTTCTTCAGGAGCAGTAGCTATATATAACACTGCTTTAATAGCGTATTCGCACGTTTTTGAAAACATGGCGCAAAATTAAGTCTCCTGGATTGAAATTCGGTATTGATATAAATCATGTTTTTATATGATAACAATCATATCGGATGCGTCTGTCCGAATTGAATTTGAATGTTCCTTTGTCGCGAAAAATTAAACTCTTAAGCTATGAATATAAAATTTAAAAATTACGTGTTAGCGTTATCCGTCATTTCAGGTATTGTATTTCTGAATGCTTGTTCAGGTAACGAAACCAAAAAAGAAGAGGACAAAAAATTTGATTCGAATGCGCTCTTTGACAGCAGTGCAGAAGCAAAAAAGGCTGCTTTTGATTCAAAAGGTGTTGGCAAATTTACTAATGTGGAATTGGCAGCTACACTTGATAAAGCCATGGCAGATGCTGGCACTAAAATTTACGATTTAAAATGTTCAGCCTGCCATAGACTAACTAATGAAAAATTGGTAGGTCCTGGCTGGAAGGATGTTACCGCTCGCAGAAAAGCAGAATGGGTAATGAATTTTGCAACCAACACTGATGAAATGCTTACTAAAGATCCGGCAGCACAGGCTATGCTTGAGGAATGCCTGGTGCGAATGCCCAATCAGAGTTTATCTGATTCGGATGCGCGAAATATTTATGAATTCATGCGCAAAAATGACGGAGTGAAATAATATAAGTATAAACAGATTTGAATTTAAATATCAACAACTCTAAAACATTATAAATATGAAAAATAAAATCGGAAATTATTTATTGATTGCCGCAGTTATTATTGCAGGCATTTTTATTCTCAAAAGTTGCAAACCCAAAAATGTAGGCTCGGCAGTGGGCGGTGATGCCGCGCAGAAAGCTTATGTTGCTCCGGGCAAGTATGATGAGTTTTACAATTTTGTTTCAGGTGGTTTCAGCGGGCAGATGAGTGTGTATGGATTACCATCAGGACGTTTGTTTCGCGTTATTCCCGTTTTTTCTGTTGACCCTGAAAAAGGCTGGGGCTATACTGAAGAAACCAAACCGATGCTTAACACATCTCACGGTTTTGTTCCGTGGGACGATTTGCATCACATTTCACTTTCTGAAACTGATGGAATACAGGACGGACGCTGGGCATTCGGTAACGGCAACAATACACCGCGTGTGGCGCGTATTGATTTAAAAACTTTCCGCACTGCCGAGATTATTGAAATTCCTAACAGTGCAGGTAATCACTCATCGCCTTTTATTACAGAAAATTCTGAGTATGTAATTGCAGGTACGCGTTTCAGTATTCCCATGGATAATACAAATGGTGATGTTCCTATCAACACCTACAAACAAAATTTCAGAGGTACAGAAAGTTTTATTGCCATTGATAAAACAACCGGGGCCATGAGTATTGCATTTCAGATTTTATTACCGGGAGTAAACTTTGATTTAGCCCGTGCAGGAAAAGGAGTATCGCACGGATGGTTTTTTGTAAGCTGTTATAATTCAGAAAGAGCGAATACTTTGCTCGAAGTAAATGCATCGCAAAAAGACAAAGACTTTATAATGGCAGTTAACTGGAAAAAAGCCGAAGAATATGTTAAAGCAGGCAAAGGCAAAAAGCAGGCTGTAGCTTATGCTCACAATGTTTATAATGAAAGCACACACTCAGCCACATCAACTATTGAAAAAGAAGTTATTGTGCTCGATCCTAAAGATTGTCCTGATATGGTTTACTTTATGCCATGTCCTAAATCACCACATGGATGTGATACAGATCCTACAGGCGAATACATTGTTGGTAGTGGAAAGTTAGCAGCAATAATTCCGGTATTCTCATTTACTAAAATTCAAAAAGCAATTGCCGATAAAAATTATGATGGAGATTATGAAGGTATTCCTGTTTTAAAATATGATGCAGTGTTGCATGGGGAAGTTAAGAAACCAGGACTCGGACCTTTGCATACAGAGTTTGATGCTAACGGCAATGCCTATACGTCATTCTTTGTTTCATCTGAAATTGTAAAATGGAGATTAAGTGACCTCACAGTTTTAGACCGTGTGCCTACTTATTATTCAGTTGGTCACTTATGTGTTCCGGGTGGACCAACAAAAAAACCCTGGGGCAAATACCTGATTGCTTATAACAAAATTACGAAGGATCGCTATCTGCCTACCGGACCAGAACTTGCACAAAGCGCGCAGTTGTTTGATATCAGTGGTGATAAAATGAAACTCATACTTGACTTCCCCACTATTGGCGAACCGCATTATGCCGAAGCAATACCAGCTGAATTAATTTCAAAAAACTCAACAAAGATTTTCAAGATTGAAGACAACATGAATCCTTATGTTACTAAAGGTG
>JBDTRM010000191.1:0-29241 GCA_039931675.1 Bacteroidia bacterium
CGCTCAGCGTGACCCTAAGTGACACAACCACAAAAATTTATTTCTAAAAATATTTCTTCAACGCCTCCATAAAATAATCCGGTGCATGACAAGGCTTCATTGTTTTTTGATTTACAATTACTAAAGTAACATGAGCTTTATTGAGTAAAATATTTTCTGCATTGTAAGTTTCATGCTCAAATCTTAAACGTGTAGTTGGCAATTCATTAATGATAGAAACAATTTTCAGTTCATCATCATAATAAGCAGGCTTGAAATATTTTATTGAAAATTCTAACACAGGCATAATGATACCGCTGTCTTCCATGTCTTTATAAGAGTAACCCATTTTGCGAAGTGCTTCTACTCGCGCAACCTCAAAGTAAGTTGCATAATTTCCATAGTAAGCATAACCCATCCTATCGGTTTCTGCATAACGCACTCTCAAAAAAGTTTCTGAACTGAACATAATTTTTTTTGCAAAGAAAGAAATTAAAGTTGCTTGCGATAATATCCCGAAATGGGTAACATTCTTCACACACAATTCAAATATTAATTCCTACACTTGCTCAAATCATCACCACAACAGTTGCAAGTACTTTCATGAAAAATTTTTTACTCTTATCATTAGTTGTTGCATTATTTATTTCCTGCAATAGTGTTGGCACTGTTACTAAAACCGAAACCAAACAATATGCACTTGGTAAAACAACCGTGATTGATTCATCCACAAATAAAACAATTGCACCTTATCGTGATGAATTGAGCTTAACAATGGATAAAGTGATTGGTGAAACTGATGTTGCATTAGAGAAAGGCCAGCCTGAAGGAAAGCTTGGAAATTTTGTTGCTGACCTTGCTTTGCAACAAGGCAATAAAAATTATTTTCCAGCTGATAATAAAAAAGCTGATTTTGTTTTTTTAAATAATGGTGGTTTGCGCGCTCCGCTTCCGCAAGGTGAAATAACAGTAGGAAAAGTTTTTGAACTGCTGCCTTTTGAAAATGAACTGATTGTTGTAACACTTAAAGGTACTACAGTTAATCAGTTGATTAATTTCATAATAGATAAAGGAGGTATGCCTGTATCAAATATTAAGATTACTATAAAAGATAAAAAAGCAATTGCGGTAAAAATTAATGGTAATGATTTTGATTCAACACAAACTTATAAAGTGATAACAAGTGACTATCTTGCAAATGGAGGTGACAATCTGAAAATGATGAGTGATGCCATAAGTAAGGAAACACTTGGACTCAAACTGCGTGATGCCATACTTACTCAAATTAAGGAACTCACGGCTTCAGGAAAAAAAATTACAGCACAAAAAGGATGGAGAATAAATTATGAGCAATAGAAGAAATTTTCTGAAACAAATTTCAGCAGCATCAGTGCTTGCAGGTTTAGGCACATTTCCGATTGATGCATTTGCAAAAAAAAATATTGTTAAAATAACGGTGCTTCACACCAATGATGTGCATAGTCACATTGATCCGTTTCCTGATAATGATCCAAAGTTTGCAGGAATGGGCGGAGTGCCGCAGCGTGCAGCCATCATCAACCAAATTAGAAATGAAGAACGAAATGTTTTGCTGCTTGATGCAGGAGATATTTTCCAGGGCACACCATACTTTAATATATATGGTGGCGAATTAGAAATGAAACTCATGTCGCAGATGGGTTATGATGCAAGCACTATCGGCAATCACGATTTTGATAACGGAATGGATGGACTTCTGAAACAATTGCCTCATGCAAATTTTCCGCTGATCAATTGCAATTATGATTTCAGCGAAACGGTTTTAAATGGGAAAACAATTCCTTACAAAGTTTTTGATAGAGATGGAATTCGCATAGGTGTTTTTGGTATCGGAATTGAATTAGCAGGATTGGTTGACAGTAGATTATTCGGCAAAACTGTTTATCTCGACCCAATGGTTAAAGCCGCTGAATATGCACATCACCTCAAGCATAATGAAAAATGCGATCTTGTTATTTGCCTCTCACATCTTGGTTATCAATATCCTGACACAAAAGTGAGTGATGTTATTCTTGCAAAAAAATCTGCAAACATTGATTTAATCATCGGTGGTCACACGCACACATTCATTGACACTCCATATTCTTGCTTTAACAGGGAAGGAAAACAGGTTTTAGTTGCGCAGGTGGGATGGGCAGGGATTAAATTAGGGCGAATAGATTTTTATGTCGAAAAAACTTTAAGAAAAAAAATCATTACATCATCAACACAAACTGTGAGTGTTCAAAAATATTCTTAAAAAAATATTTTCATAAAACTGTTGCAGCATTGAAAATAAAATTATTTTCGCTACCCAATTCAAAATTTATTCACAAGCAAAATAATCACAATGACGATCCTCCCCCAGCAAACCGTTATTTTACAATGCTTTCAGCAACATCATCAAAATCATGTTGCGCACCATTATAAAAAAATATTTGAACGAGAACCTGTCATGTGAAAAAAAGTTTGGAATAAATTTTTGTGTTGCACATAATAAATAATTTAATAATCTGAGAGTGCGCAAAAAAATTTATTAATATTTTTTTTCATGAAAAACTTTTGCAAGTCATACTTGACACTATATTTGCAACGTTATTTTTGGGTTAACAAATTTTTAAATTCTCTCTCTTTCACAACCTCTCATATCCACCTTCATAATGATTAAAAATTTTGCACAAGTTTGGGACAACTGTATTAAAGTAATTCGCGATAATGTGAGTCCGCAAAATTTTAAGACATGGTTTGAGCCGATTAAGCCAATTAAGTTAGATAACAATGTACTTACTATTGAAGTGCCAAGTCAATTTGTTTACGAATGGTTAGAAGAGCATTATCTTGATCTGCTCCGCAAAACTGTGAAGAAAGAATTAGGCACAGCAGGCCGTTTAGAGTATAGTATAGTTATGGAAACTGCGGTTAACAACGCTCAACCCTACACCGTAAAATTTCCGGGTCGCTCCAGCAACAATTTGAAAAATCCTACTGTTTCAGTACCGGGTACGCTTACGAGCGCTACCATTCCAAATCCATTTGTAATACCGGGTTTAAAGAAAATTGAAATTGATTCGCAGTTAAATCCTTCCTACACAATTGAAAATTTTGTTGAAGGTGATTGCAATCGTTTAGCACGCTCCGCAGGTTTTGCTGTTGCAAAAAAACCCGGAGGCACTTCTTTCAATCCACTCCTATTATATGGTGGTGTTGGTTTGGGTAAAACTCACCTCGTTCATGCAACAGGTATTGAGATCAAAAATAATTTTCCTGAGAAAACTGTGTTGTACGTTCCGAGCGATCGTTTCATTCACCAGTTTATTGATGCGGTAAAAAATAATTCAACAAATGATTTCGTGCATTTTTATCAGATGATAGATGTACTTATTATTGATGACATCCAGTTTTTTGCAGGCAAAGAAAAAACCCAGGACGTGTTTTTCCAGATATTCAATCACCTTCATCAGAACAACAAGCAACTGATTTTAACATCAGATAAAGCACCTGTAGATTTGCAGGGAATGGAACAGCGTTTGCTCAGCCGTTTTAAGTGGGGACTTAGTGCTGATCTTCAGTCGCCTGACCTCGAAACCCGGATCGCCATCCTGAAAAAGAAAATGTATTTGGATGGAATTGAATTGCCGAATGAAATTACTGAGTATATTGCGTACAGTATTACAAATAATATCAGGGAACTTGAAGGCGCATTAATTTCGATAATGGCTCAGGCCTCACTTAACAGAAAATCAATCACTCTTGAATTGGCAAAACAGATGATAGACAAATTTGTGAAAAATAACTCTCATGAAATTTCGATAGACTACATTCAAAAAGTTGTATGTGATTATTTTGATTTGTCTTTAGAAACGTTAAAATCAAAAACACGCAAGCGTGAAGTGGTGCAGGCGCGCCAGTTGGCAATGTACTTTTCAAAAAGTCTTACCAAATCATCGCTTTCAAACATCGGAATGCACTGTGGTGGTAAAGATCATGCAACTGTTTTGCATGCCTGCCGTACCGTAAATAATTTAATTGAAACTGATAAAAAATTTAAAGCACAGGTGCAGGATTTGCAAAAGTTAATCAATGTGAATGTGAAATAAGTTTCAGAAAAAACAATTTGAAAGATGCCCTGTAAAAAATTTTACCGGGCATTTTTATTTTAATTGATTTCACTAATTTTGAAACGCAAAATTTTTTAGCTCCTTGTTCGCAAAAATTTCTCAAATTTGTTGAACTAACTATTTAGACTTTAAAAGATATGAGATTATTAATGGTATGCCTTGGCAACATTTGCCGATCCCCATTGGCAGAAGGAATTATGAGAAAAAAAATAATAGAACACAATTTATTGTGGACTGTTGATTCAGCCGGAACATCAGGCTGGCATGCGGGCGAACTGCCCGACAGCAGGACGATTAAGTGCGCTAAAGATCATGGAATAGATATCAGCGATCAGCGATCGCGACAATTTACAAAGGCAGATTTTAAAAACTTTGATCTCATTTTTGCTATGGATGAAAGCAATTACAATGATATTTTAATGCAGGCGCATAGCGAAGAAGATGGAAAAAAAGTTCACTTGCTGCTTACTTTCGCTGATATGATTCGCACTGATGTGCCCGATCCTTATTATGGTGGTTCTAAAAGTTTTGAAAATGTTTTTCAATTATTGGATGATGCCTGCACTGATGTACTTGAAAAATTAGTGCATGAACAGGCTGCTATGAATTAGATTACGGTTTTTTGTTTCGTCATTGCGAAGAACGAAGCAATCTCCCGGACGCTTACTACTATTTACAGATTGCTTCGTTCCTCGCAATGACGTTTCAATTTTCAAATTCATAAATCATTTTCCTAATTGAACAAAGGCACACTTTTCCTAATCCCCTGCTCGCTTGGTGAAAGCGATTTAGATTTTATTCTTCCTGCCAAAGTGAAAACTGTAATTCAATCGCTTGATGAATTTATAGTTGAGAATGAAAAAACTGCACGCAAATTTTTGAAAGAAGTTGGGATCACCATTCCTCAATCGCAATTGATCATACATGAAATTGATAAACACAATCCACAATTTAATTACAGTGATATTTTAAAAATATGCGAAACGGGAAAAAATATCGGATTACTAAGTGAAGCGGGAGTGCCTGCTGTTGCTGATCCCGGAGCATTGGTAGTAAAGAAGGCACATGAAAAAAATATTCGTGTGGTTCCGCTTGTTGGACCATCTTCAATTTTACTTGCATTAATGGCAAGCGGAATGAATGGCCAGCAATTTTGTTTTCATGGTTATCTGCCAAAAGAAAAAGATACACTTATTCAGAAAATAAAATTTTTAGAAAAAGAATCGCAGCAAAAAAATCAAACACAAATTTTTATTGAAACACCTTATCGAAACAATCAATTGTTCAGTGAAATTTTAAAAATATGTGATGCACAAACATTCCTTTGCATTGCAACTGACATTACACTTGATTCAGAAAAAATTATTACAAAAAAAATCGGTGATTGGAAAAAAACATTTCCTGATTTGAGTAAGAAGCCAACTGTATTTTTAATTTACAGTTCGAATTAATTGAGCATAAAAAAACCGGAACTTCTTCCGGCCTTTTATCTGTTGAACAACTTAATCTTAATCATCATTTTCAGATTTACCTGTTGAGATCTGCACATCATCATTTTTCCCCTTCACTTTTATATCCTTGCTGCCAATATATTTTGAGTATTTTTCATTGGTCACTTCTGATTGCTTCTCATTATTGATGAACAACTCGCCATTAATTTTTTGAATTACAAAGCCTGCTTTTCTTGAAATCAATTTTTCACTCTCCATTTCAGTAATCATTTTATATAGATTTTCTTCTGTAATATTTCGTTTAGTAATGGCCAAACGTTCTGCTTCTGCTGCCTTTTCTTTTTCAATCATAGCAAGTTTTAATTCTTTTTGCAAATCCCGATTTACATCATTAGCCAAATCCCTTTTCATTTCATCCATTTCTAATTTACGCAGGTCTCGTGCTTTCATCAACTCGTCCATTTCTTTTTTCATTTCTTCCGAATTTAATTTTTGCATAGAAGCATTTGCCATTTCTAATTCGGCCTGCATTTTTTTCATGTCCACATTTTTCATAGCATGTTCGTATTCCTTTTGCGCCTTCTTCATTTCGCGGTCCATCTTTTCAAAATCCATTTTCTTTATTTGCTCGTGTACCCTCTCCATTTCCTCATGCGATTTCTTCATTTGCTCTTTTGCCCTTTCCATTCCAATGTGGGCCTTTTCCATTTCAGCTTCTATTTTTCTCTTATCTGCTTCTGGTATATCATCATAAGACTTGTATTGGCGAACAGTGCCATCATCATCAATAAACGTAATATGATGATTCGCATTCTTAGATGAATCAGGCGGCATTGGCGGCTGCGCGGGCACAACAGGAATTTCAGGAATTTCTACAGGTGGTGCTATCTCGTCTATTGAACCAGGAGCTACAACAGGAAGAACTGGTGGTGCTGCTAATTCAACAGGAGGTGCCGGTGGCACTGGCGGTTTCGCAATTGTAGCCTTAGTGCTTTTGGTTACTTTTTTGTTTTGCACGGTGTCTTGCGGCACCAACCATGCGATTGAAATAAAGCTCAGAATAACAAGACATGCACCAAGCATGACTTTACTGCGGGTAATTTTTGTGTTACGTGTTTCCATAATTCTTCGAATACGTTTTAGTAAATGATTTTTATTATTTGCTGCACCTAATGAAAGTCTATATGAATTAAACCTGTTACATTCAAGAGCGTATAATGCCTCAGCATAATTTACAGGATTGTTTTGATTCTTTAGAACAAGATCGTCACAGCTATTTTCGCGCTCCATTCTTATTTCATTAGAAATAATCCACACAAATGGGTTAAAGAAAAATATAGCTTCAATAATATTTTGCATGATGTTTATAATGTAATCGTTTCGCTTTACGTGCGCAAGCTCATGCATGATAATAGCTTCAACCTGCTCAATGCTGAGATTATTTATTATTGCAATTGGGAGAAGTATTGTAGGTTTAAAAAATCCCATCATCATTGGAGCATCAACATGTTCTGAAAAAAAGATTTTAATGTTTGCTGAAAGATTAAATCGCTGAATTAAAATTTCGAAATTTTGTT
Source organism: Bacteroidia bacterium (assembly GCA_039931675.1). GTDB lineage: Bacteria > Bacteroidota > Bacteroidia > AKYH767-A > OLB10 > JAEUTH01. The sequence goes on from JBDTRM010000191.1 coordinate 7,144, forward strand.
GCCATGCATCAATTTCAACAATACCATTCATTCTCAATGTTTGCATTTTGAAATACGATACAGTTATTTTAAGAATCAGAAAAATCATTCCTATAAAATAGAATGGAAGAAAATTTTCAATGACTTTATTTAAGTCAACTATATCATTCCAGGAGGATGATTCTATAGCATGACTTACAGGTAATGTAGTAATCAAAAATGTTGGCGAAGAATTTACAGATTCACTATCAACAATAATTGCAGGTGATGTGCAAATGAAAAATGTTATTGCAAAGCTGATAAAGATGGCCGCAAGCGCCAAAGCTGACATTACATACTTCATTGCTGAAGATTCATTTCTGAATATGTAAAGCATCAATCGCAACAAAATAAATATTACGAATCCCTGCCATAAAGAATGTAGCAGTGCTTCTCCCATTGCCATTAAAACCGGGTGATGAAATAAAGTTGTCATGATTTATTTTTCTTTAATGATTTTAAATATGCTCCTAATTCTTCCAATTCTTTTTCTGAAGTTTTGCTGTTACCCAAAGCATGCATCACCAACTGACTTGCCGAACCATGAAACATTGTATCAATAATCCTACTCACCATTTCATTCTGCATAGCTTGTTTAGGAACAGCAGCTTTATATATGTGCGATTTATTGGAATCATCACGTTTTATCAAACCCTTCTCCAACATAAGTTGCATGAGTTTGAGTGTTCCTGTATATCCTGCTTCCTTACCCAATTCATCATGAACTTCGCGAACGGTGCAATCTCCCTTATTCCATAAAATCCTAAGGATAGCTAACTCATTTGCTGTCGGTTTAATCTGTGATCTCTTTGCCATAACTACGAAATATTTCGTACAAACGTACGAATATCTTCGTATATTGTATCAGCAGTTGAATAAAATTTTTGTTAAAGTTTTGGTGACGAAGAAAAATGTTATTCGTTTAAAAGATAAAGCCTGTTGTCATCAACCTTATATAATAAAGGAGCGACAAGCACTTTCGGGTAACGCATCCTCATGCGCTTGGCTTCGCTTGACACAAAATCAATTTCATTACCTATTTCATGCACAGGTTCATAATGATAAAAATGGTCTTCGGCTTCCTCGCTGGTCCAGCCTGCGTTTTCAACTAAGCCTTTTATAAATTCTTCACGTCTTCCCATCAGGTTTACCATACCGCAATTGTCATGACCAATCAATGCAATTGCTTTCACACCTCCTACTGCAATTGCATACGATACACGAAATTCACTGTAACGCATGTTAGCTCCACCACTCCTGATGATAAAAGAAAAGTTATCGGGAATATGCAAGTGCTTCCTGTTATCCATGCACATTCCTATAAGCATCTGAGCACGCTCATATTTTTCAAATGGTTTGTCGAGATTATGATACTCCAATAACAATCCGATTGGCGTATCTGAATATTTTGCGGGAATGTCTTCGCGTTTCGAAATTTCAAGAAGTGTATTCATAAAAAATATTTTGGTTGCAAGATGTTGCGAATTTATTGTGTAAGCAACAAAACATTAACAAAATTTACAAGGGTTACTTTTATTAAGGATAAAGTATTAATGATTGAATGGTGGATTTGGGATGTAAGTCATCCTGAACTCGTTTCAGGATCTGCCAATGCATTGCTCATTCCTAATACATTGAAACATTAATAAAAACTAAAATAAAATGAAAAACTTAAAATCAGTTGCAATAATAATAACTATGTGCATTGTATTTAATGCATGCGAAGAACCGGTTAAATTTAGTGAACCCCAGCCAACAGGTAAAGGCAATTTATCAGGTTTTCCTAATCGTATAAAAGGAGTTTATAAAAGTATAAATGATGATTATACTATTGAAGTAAGCGATAAAATGATCGTGCAAAAAATGAGTGGTGATGTTTCTATTCCTAAAGCTGAAGTGGATACATCGCATGAGTTGGCATTAAAAGGTGATTTATTGATTGACAGTGGAAATAAAATTTCTTTTAAAGTCAATCTCATTAATGATACACTTCGTGGAACAATAAATCAAAGTGATACTATTTTCAATCTCGTAAATGGAAATGTTTTGCGAAAATACAATGGACATTATTTTATTAATACAAAATATGATGACGGAAGTTATGGTGTAATGATGCTGACCTATCAAAGAGGAGGACATCTGACCGTAAGCCAGATTAAGAAAGAAGAAATTGACAATCTGAAAACCATTACTGAAATTGAAGAACCAAACGATTCAACTTTTACATCTGATTATCAGTTCACACCAACTAAAAAAGAATTTAAAAAGTTTGTGAGTGAAATGCATGGATTCAGAGATGAAGAAGAATATCTACGAGTGAAATAGAAAATCACTCTGCAAAAACTTCTTTCAAATCAATTTTCAAATCGGGGAATAGTTCGGGACTTACTACGTGACCTTTATTAAATTCCTTACCTGGAAAATAAGTATTGAGATTATTTAGTTTATGAATTAAAACAGATTTCTTATCCGGATTTACAATCCAATATTCTTTCACTTTAAATTGCTGATACAAAAGCGTCTTCCGGTTATAACATTTTCAAAAGTTATTTCAGAAGTTATCTCGATAAGCCAATCAGGTGGGCCGATAGCGCCTCTATCATCAAGATTAGATTCATCAAGAAAAATGCTAATATCAGGTTGAACCACGTTTTCAATCTCTTCTTCCTTGGCACCCGCTTCAAACAGTCGAACATCAAATGGATTTGTATAAACATGAAATTTTTTTCCAACTGAATAATTTGTAATTCGCATGAACAAGGCTCGTGAAATATCATGGTGAAGCCTGTACGGTGCAAAAAACGGAATTGCAATTCCATTTATCAGCTCATATCTTTCTTCCTCTGGCCAATCTTTATATTGCGCATAAGTCACTCGATCAGTAGTTATCATTGTATGTCCCATTAGAATTATTTTTTAAAATATTATTCTCAATGTTTGATTTTTAATTTTTCAATAAGGTCATCAGTGGCACCATCGGAATATGCGCCATAAGCATTAACCAATAAACCTTTTATTCCATCTTTCGATTCGATGGCGTATAAAATTGTTGAAGCACCGGGATCGGTGTCGGCTTCGAAGCGATGTACTTCTGATATTTCAAACTCATCAGGATTTAACTGCATTGCATCACACTCAATGCAATTTTCACTGATGCTGAAATTTTTATTAAAGCCTCGCAGTTGTAAATCATTCACTGCTTCCGAAAGTGTGTCGTAAGTTTTCATGCATATTAAATTTTTGATTGACTGGTGTATATTTTAGTGCTTAATACCTTTATCAATGGTACGTTTGCTTTTATTTAGCAAATTAAAATAATTTTAATCAATGAAAAGACACGAATCATTAATTCCATTATCGCAAGATCATAAAAGCACTTTATTTCTGGCTGGCCAGTTAAAATTCAACGCACCTGATTATCCCGGATATCCAAAAGATATACATGGAAAAACAGCGCTCCTGGCAGGCGAATTTGAATTTCACATCAAAGAACATTTCAGAAAAGAAGAAGAAATTTTATTTAAATCCGTGAGAAATAAATCACCTGAGTTGCGAAAACTTACAAATGAACTGGTGTTGGAGCACCATAAAATTACTCAACTCATTCAGCAAGCCCTTCTAAAATCAGCAGCAGAATTACTTCATGAAATTGGCGAAATGCTTCAACAACATATCAGGAAAGAGGAAAGACAATTGTTTGAATTGATACAGCAAACACTTAGTGAAAATGAGTTATTAGATTTAGGAAAAAAGTTGAAAACAGATTAGCTATTAACGTTCATCAAAACCCGGTCGCACAAACTTTCGTGCATCAGGAAATTCCTTTTCGGCAGCATTACGCAATTTTTCCAAAGTCATTAAATAGTTTAAAACTTCATCACCCTGTTCAGGAAAGTGATTGTAAATAACTCCCCAGGCTGAAATACTTCTGTCCATGGATATCAAAGCGATTTTTGCAGAGCCGTCACTGTCTTTCGGAAAATTTTCTTCTTCATACCATTCCTGTTGTTCCTTGTCTAACTTGCCTTGCAGGGCACGCCTCAGTTTTACATAAATAAAAAAATGATACCACATTACTATTTCCATAGCGTCATTAATTGCAAATGAGCGACCTATTATTTGATCATTGCTGATATTCAAAAGCAAATCTTTTTCCAACTCCTTTTCCTTTTCTTCAAATAGGGAGGTGTTTTTTTTTATCCATTTATGCACATCATCTCCATATTTTTTGGCAACTTTTGCTATCCATGTGTCTTCAGCCTCTTCATGAATTTTATCACGTTCCCTTCCTATCTCCTCCATCTCCTCATCACTGATTTCATTTAAATCAATCCCCATTTCATCAGCGGCATCATGTAGCATGCTTAATGCATTGCCAAGGTTATCTTCTATCTCTTCCCAAAACTCCTCGTTGCTTAAATCATCAATGTCTTTTCCTTTTTCCATTTCCCTTTGCATTTGATAATTCGTACAACGTGATGTAAAATAGCAGCGTTCGCACCATGCATCGCAATAGTTATAAACCCCGGGAATATTGTTTGGATTTGGTTTGCTTCTGCGTTGTTTCATGAAACGAAATTAAGAAGAAATTAAATATAACAATTGTAAATGAGCTTACCAGAATCGCTGACCTGTAAGTCTCTTCAACTCTAATTGTGAAACACTTAACTGATATTCGTAAACCAGCTTATTAAGTTGAGCAAGCATTAGATTAGTTTGAGAGTTAAGCAATTCTAAATTTGTTATCACACCGTTTTTGTATCGTGTATCACCTAATTCAACTGCACGTTGTGATTGCTTTATTTGTGTATCAGCACTCCGGTATTTATCCAAATTATTTTGGATATCACTCAGTAATTGCTGCAAATCCTTTTGCACATTTAATTTTGTTGCATCCAAATCAAATTGCGAAGCCTGCTGATTGATCTTAGAAATCTTATACAAATTATCATTGCGGTTTCCTGTAAAAATAGGAACTGACAAGGAAGCACCAATTGCAGTGTTAGGTGTAATTTCGGCAAGGTCAGGCAAATAACCATTCCTAATGCCAAGGCCGCCAGATATCGCAAGAACAACATTGTTGTTTTTAGAATTTATTTTTACATCGCTTGCAGCTACTTTTGTTTTGTCAATTCCTAATTTAACATCATAATTACTTGCATAAGCCATTTGCAATAAAGAATCGGATGCAACAAAATTTGCATCATAATTAAAATCAACTTTAGAATTTAAAATAGAAGAATTGTCTTGTCCTGTATAGGTATTAAGTGCTGTGAGTTGTTTTTGTAAAGCGTTTTGCAAATCCGATTTCTGGTTTTCGGCATTGGTTTTTTTCACTTGTGTGCTCAGTAAATCATAATCTAAACCATCTCCATATTTTATTTTGCTTTCAATGATCTTAATATTATCGTCAAGTAATTTTATCTCAGCATCTTTTACCACAATGCTTTTATTAAGATACACAATTGCATAATATACATTGGCAACCTGGAATGCAAGATTGAAACGCGAGTTATCCAGGTTATCATTTGCCATAAGATATTCTTGGGATGATTTCTCTATTGAAGCTTTTGTTTTTCCAAAATCAAGAACAGGGTAATAAAGTGAAATCTGCGCATTGTAATTATCATTGGGAACAAATTTGAATTCATTATATGTTCCCGGTCCAGTAGGAATTGTAGCTTTTGATACGGGATCAATTCTATGATAAGATAAATCTCCACTTATACTTGGGAGATTATAACTCTTGTTGATATCAATCCGGGTTTTTGAAACATCTACTGTTGCCTGTTGTGATTTTAGTTTGGGATAATATTCAATTGCTTTATTGATCAATGTTTTCACTTCATCATTCTGAGCGCTGAGAATTGAAAATTGTCCCGAAAAAATCGGGATGAAAATTAAAAATGTAACGAGTGTCTTAATATGTGCTTTCATCTGAGATGATTTTTTATTGGAATATTGAATTATGATCTATCCGAAGGAATATTGTTCCTTTTAAAATTTCAAACAATTGTAACTATAACTATAAACCTTAAAACTCAAACCTTAAACTATAAACTATAAACTGTCTTAATGCGCTTCAGCGGCAGCTTTGGCAGCTATCTGCACATTTCTTTTATTTACTTTAACTAAGAATATTAACGGAAATGTTACAAGGAAAAATAATCCTACAAACAGGAATGCATCGAGATAACTGAGCAGAAATGATTGCTTCACTACCATGTTATTCATAGCTGCCATTGCCATGTTTTTTGCATCAATCAATCCATATCCTTTAGAAATAAAACCCTGTTGCAATTGTGCGAATCGTTCAGTGGCAAGAGGATTTGTATCAGTGATATTCGTGATTAAAACGTTACGATGATTGGCCACACGACTTGCTATGTAAGTATTGATCATTGCAATGCCGAAAGAACCGCCAAGCTGTCTTGCCATATTATTGATCGCAATTCCCTGTGGCATTTGAAATGGTTTTAAATCACTCACTGCCTGGTTAATCAATGGAACCGTAAGCATTGAAATTCCGATACCCCGCAAGATTAACGGAAATTGAAAATCCCAATAATTTGCATCGGCATTTAGTTTTGATGCGAACCAACTGTAAGCAATAAACATACTGAAACCAATTGCAACAAAAGTACGTGCCGGCACTCCGTTTTGAATGCTCTTGCCAACAATCGGAAACATAACGAATGCAGCTAAAGCACCCGGAATTAATAACTCGCCAGTTAGTGTTGGAGTAAATCCGCTGATACGCTGTACAAGCAACGGAATAACAAACACTGAACAAAACAAGCCGATACCCGAAACAAATGTGAGCATAGAACTTACTGCAAGTGTTCGGTTTTTCATCACACGTAAATTGACTGCCGGTGAAGGATGCCGCAGCTCCCACCAAATAAATAATGCAAGGCCGGCTATTGAACTGATGATAAGATTGCGAATGTATGCCGATTGAAGCCAGTCATCCGTTTGACCACGTTCCAAAACAACTTGCATGGAGCCTATACCGATAATGAGAAATAAAATTCCGGTGTAGTCAACATGCAATTTTGATTTATCAATGGCATGTTCTTCAGGTTTCTTTTCTACATAAGCTATAGTGAGCAATACTGCGATGATCCCGATAGGAATATTGATATTAAAAATTAGTGGCCATGAATAGTGATCAATTATAATTCCGCCAAGTGTTGGTCCAAGTGTTGGCCCCATAACTATTCCCATTCCGAAAAGGGCTGATGCAATGGGGCGTTCTTCGTAAGTAAATGCATCAAATAAAATTGCCTGCGATGTGGAGAGTAATGCGCCACCTCCTATTCCCTGAACAAAGCGAAAGAAAACAAGCTCCCATAAACTTGTTGAATTTCCGCACAGATAGGAGGCGATTGTAAAAACGATTATTGAAACGATGTAATAATTTTTTCGTCCGAAGTAGGCTGCAAAAAAACCTGTGAGTGGAATTACAATTACATTGGCAATCGCATAAGCAGTAATAACCCAACTGATGTCTTCAATAGAAGCACCGAGGTTACCACTCATCTGATTCAGTGCAACGTTTACAATGGAAGTGTCTAATAACTCCATTACCGCAGCACTCACCACAGTGATCACTACTATCCATTTTGCAAATCCTTTGTAAGCCAAGGTAAGTTATTAGTTATTGGTTATTAGTTTCTTTTTATGAGTTCTTAGTTATTGTTTATGAGTTTTTAGTTGATGCTCACACAAAACAATTTTTAATTCTTAATTTTCAATTCTTAATTTACTTAGTGCTCACTGCAACGTCAAGACTTAAGCCTGCTTTCAAAATATTCTTGTATTCCTGTAGATTTATAATTTCAATTTTTACAGGAACACGTTGTGTTACTTTTACAAAATTTCCCGTTGAATTATCAGCAGGTAACAATGAAAACTTGGCGCCTGTAGCATCACTCATCGAAACCACTTTCCCTTTAATATCAAGATCAGGATAACTGTCAATTTTAATATTAACCTCCTGCCCTATCTTCATGTGTTCTAATTGTGTTTCCTTAAAGTTAGCGACAATCCAATAATCGCTGTCACTTACTATGCTAAACAAAGTTTGCCCGGCCTGTACAAATTGTCCCGGTTCAATATTTTTCTTCGAAACTTTTCCCGCCACAGGCGCAATTAATTTTGTATAACTCAATTTTAATTTTTGCTGATCTATTCGCGACTTCTTCAATTCAACAACTGCTTCAGCTTTTCTGGCACCTGCCTCTGCAATTGCTATCCGCGAATTAGTAACTGATTTATCATCATTAGATGTTACTATTTGTTTTTGCAAAGTTTCATAATTGGCTTTGCTGTCATCTAATTGTTTTGACGTGATGGCATTGTCCTTAAATAAATTCTGATCGCGCTCATAATCACTTTTGGCTTTGTTTAATTTCACTTGCATGAGTTCAACAGTGCTTCCGCTTACGTTCGTGGCAAGCCTTGCATTTTCTATGTTAGCTTTTGCGTTTTCAAGGTCAGCAAGAGCCTGATTATAATCTGCATTCATCTCATTTAGTGCAAGTGCAAATTCACTGCTGTCTATGACAACCAATACGGCCCCTTTGCTTACGGTATCGTAATCGTGGATATTCACTTTGTCAACGTAACCCGAAACGCGCGCAATAACAGGCATGATATGCGTTTCTATCTGGGCATTGTCTGTAGTTTCATGCGAAAGGTTGTACTCGAATTTTATGAAGCCATAAATTGCAGCACCTATAAAAAGGGCAGCGGCAATTATTCTTGGTACCTGGCTTTTCTTTTTTGTTTCAGTTGTAGCTGTTTCTGTCATAATGAAATTGAAAATTATATTGTAACGATTTGTCGGATTTAAAAATAAAATATTTTAAAAACGGGGACGAAAGTAAACTAAGTTGACTAATTAGTCAATAGGGTTGACTATATTTTTTATTTTCTTAACTTTGGGCCCTGAAAAGATTTTAATAATGAACGCAAGGAATCGTAAGAAGTTAGAAGAGCATTATGCAGTACGTCATAAAAATGTGGCAAAGTTTCTTAACCGTGTAACTCATCACTTCCGTAATGAAGCTACAGAAAGCATGCGCAGCAAAGGTTTTGCACAGTTGCGGATGGGACATGCCTCACTCCTTTACAATATAGGTTTAGAAGGAATAAATGTAAATCAGTTAGCTAAGCGTGCTTTCATGACGAAGCAAGCTATGAGTAAATTGGTTCAGGAATTATTGAATGAGGGTTACATCAAAACACAGGAGCATGAAACAGACAAGCGTTCCTTTAATGTTTTTATAACCGATAAAGGCGCAAGCCTGATGTTTGAAATGGATAAATGCGTGATGGCAATACAACAGAGATACATCAGCATTGTTGGTGAAAGAAATTTTAAAATTATGCTGGATAGCTTAGGAAAAATACTTGACGATTATCAGAAAGAGTAAATCAACTTTTATAAAACTTTCCTTTCCCTCAATAAAAAATCCCGACCAAAACGGCCGGGATTTCAAATCAAAATGTTTAATGGGCTGTTGTATTACATTTCATGAAATCAGTTACTTTCAAGATCAGCAGTTGCAGCAACCGGTTTAATATTTTGATTCACACGGAAGAGATTCGAAGGATCGTACTTGTTTTTAATCTTAACCATACGTTCGTAATTCTTTCCGTAAGTAGCCTTGATGCGATCAACTCCTTCATCCATCATAAAATTAATATAAGCGCCACCCATTGAATATGGATGCAAAGCATCATAGTAATCTTTTGTCCATTTGGTAATGATGTCCTTATTTTTCGGATCAGGATCAACACCAACTATTACCTGCGCCCATCTTGCATCACGATAATTCCATGTTGTTGCATCCGATGAGACACGGCTTGCCGCACCATCAACAGGATACAAGTGCATACTGGAGTGCATGGTAGGCATAGCTTCACCAAATTTAATATGTTGCGCAATTGCTTCATCACTCAGTTCCTTTACAAAATCTGCGCGCCAATACCATTGTAATCCTTTCGGATAAACTGCATCAAACATTCCTTGTAATGCTGGATGCGGAATGGGTCCGACAAAATCTAAAGCTGCTTTACGGAAAGCACGTATTGGTGCAAATGTTTTTTCGGCTTGATCAAGAGGTCCGGTATAACACCACACTATACCACACATTTTTTTGTTGTGAAGATGCTCAGGAAAAGGAGCACCGGGAGGAACTGTGAGGAATGCAAAGAAACCATTAAGATCATCAGGCATTTTTGGAACCAGGTCACGATACCATTTCATAATAACTTCTGATTCGTTTAATTCCCAAAACATCGGTCCTGCATAAAGCGTATCCACAGGATGAAGTTTAAAAAGGAATGATGTTACTATTCCAAAATTTCCACCGCCACCGCGAATTGCCCAGAATAAATCAGGATTGTTTTTTTCATCGGCTTTAACCAATCGTCCGTCAGCGAGCACTACATCGGCTGCAAGAAGATTGTCAATTGATAATCCGCATTTGCGTGTAAGATGTCCGATGCCACCGCCTAATGTAAGCCCGCCTACGCCTGTCGTAGAAATAATACCACTTGGAGTTGCCATGCCAAAAGCATGGGTTGCATGATCTACATCACCCCACGTACATCCTCCTCCTACCCTTACCGTTTTTGCATCGGTGTCAACATGGGTGTATTTGATTCCTGCAAGATCAATCACCATTCCGTCATCACACATGCCAAGTCCGCCACCGTTATGACCACCGCATCTTACAGCAATCAGCAAATTATTTTCCCGTCCGAAATTTACTGATGCAATAACATCTGCTACATCCGTACACTTCACAATGCAGAGCGGTTTCTTATCAATCATGCCATTATAAACCTTGCGGGCATCATCGTACTCAGCATCGGTGCGTTGAATCAAATGACCACGCAGCGATGCTTTAAAATCATCGAAGTTAAGTTGTGAATTCATCATTAATTGTTTTTAAAATTTCAATCAAAGATCAGTTAGACAAATACCCTTAACAATACCATGATAATGTGACAGAAAAAAATGTCAAAAAAAAACAGGCCTTTAATGTATGGAATGAAAATGCTTTAACAATAGTTGATATTCAAATTTTAAATTACCTATTCAAACCTGATAGCTTTAATAGGTTGTATGCGACTGACAATCATTGCAGGGATCAACAATACAATCACACAAAGAAGCATGGTGCCAATATTCAACATCATTATCCTAAAAAGTGAAAAAGAAATTGGTGCATACGAAATATAATAAGTGTCGCGCGGCAGTTGAATGACATGAAAGTAATATTGTATAGCAGCGATACCAATTCCTAAAATGTTGCCGAGTATAATGCCGCCTGCAACAAGATAAACTGAAACATAAAAAAACACTTTACGAATATTTGCATCAGAAGCACCGAGTGCTTTTAACACTCCAATGTCTGAAGTGTTTTCAAGAATAATAATAAGCAGTGTTGAAATCATATTGATACAAGCCACTATCAGCATCAAACCAATGATGATATAAACATTGGTGTCAATCAACCCAAGCCAACTGAATATCTGCGGATAATTATCACGAATATTTTTGGTATTGAATTGATAACCGGTAGCAAGGTAAACCTGCTCAGTTGCATCATCAAGATTTTTGAAATCATCTAATAACACTTCGTATCCTCCAATTTCATAAGGCTCCCAGTTATTGAGACGTTGAATTTGCCTCATATCACAAAACACAAACAGATGATCCACATCTTCAAAACCCGTATTATAAATTCCTGCAATAGCAAACTTGCGTATGAGTTGATTCCCTCCTTCAATAAAATAGAAAAACACTTTGTTATGCAGCTTTAATTTTAAAAGCGATGCAATGCTTTGTGAAATAAATATTTCATCACTCTTAATACTGTCATCAAAGTGTAGTGTGTTCCCTTCAACAAGATTTTGTTGCATGTAACGCCAATCATAATCCCTACCAACACCTTTTAAAACCACACCTTGTATTTCATCTTTTGTTTTAATAATTCCTGCTTTACCGGCATACTCTTGTATATGAGTAACATGTGGAATCCGTAAAATTTTTGCAGTATTGATTTTTGTTTTGTCAATTGGTTCGGCTTCGTAAGATTCATTGGAAGAAAAATTACCGATAATAATATGTCCGCCAAAGCCTGTAACTTTTTTTGTAATTTCATTTTGAAAACCGGTAACTACCATTACTGAAATAAGCATTACGGCAAGCCCCAAAGCCACGCTAAACAAAGCGATACGAATGATAGGCCTTGATGCCGACTTATTTATATCGCTTCCGAAAATAATACGCTTAGCTAAATGGAGTTCTAAATTCAAGATGAAGTTGAAGATGTTAAAATGACAGAGTGCTTAATCATTGCCGCGTTTAATTTATGTTTGCTGACGCAAACAGAAACGCAAAAATGAAACAAAAACTTATAACAGTTCTATCCTGCTCCATTTTATTTACTTTTTATTTCAGCTATGGTCAGTTAGATGAGCTGAAGAAAAGTACTTTGAAGGCAAAGGCAATGCTTCAAGTTGCTGAAGGAACAATATTACCCGGTGCTTTGCATACTGAGAAATATGTACCAATGCTAAAAAACAAAACCATTGCAATTGTTGCAAATCAAACTTCGCTAATCAACAAAACTCATCTTGTTGATTCATTAAAAAGCTTAAAGATTAAAATCAAATGTGTGTTTGCACCGGAGCATGGTTTTCGCGGTGACACAGAAGCAGGTGGAGATATAACAAGCACAATAGACGCTAAAACAAAGTTGCCTGTGATTTCTATCTATGGAAAAAAAAATAAACCATCACCAGAAGATTTGAAAGGTGTTGACTATGTAGTGTTTGACATACAGGATGTAGGTGCGCGTTTCTTCACTTACATAAGCACCCTGGAATATGTGATGGATGCATGTGCAGAAAATAAAGTAAAACTGATAGTGCTTGATCGTCCTAATCCAAATGGTTTTTATGTGGATGGACCTGTGCTTGATAAAAATTTCAGATCGTTTGTAGGAAGACAAAGTGTTCCGATAGTTTATGGTCTAACCATTGGCGAATACGCAATGATGCTGAATGGAGAGAATTGGCTCGACTGCAAAAAGAAATGCGACTTAACTGTGATTGAATGTAGTAATTACGATCACTCTAAATTGTACTCATTACCTGTTCCTCCTTCACCAAACCTTCCTAACATGAATGCTATTTATTTATATCCATCACTTTGTTTGTTTGAAGGCACTGGTGTAAGTGTAGGACGTGGGACTGACAAGCCTTTCCAGATTATCGGCACACCTGATTCAACCATAAAAGGCTACATGTTTACCCCTAAGAAAATTTCGCATGTTGCGGAAAATCCACCCTTTGAAAATCAGAAATGTTATGGTATGGATCTAACAAAATCCGCAACATCAATATTGTCATTAAAAAAAATTGAATTGAAATGGTTGATCGGTTTTTATCGAAACAATAATAATCAATCGAAGTTTTTTAATTCGTTTTTTGATAAGCTTGCAGGCACTGATCAATTGAGAATAATGATACAAACCGATAAACCTGAAACAGAAATCCGCAAAAGCTGGGAGACGGATTTGAAGACTTATAAAGCTATACGGAAAAAGTATTTGTTGTATTTGGATTTTGAATGATCGAATCACACAATGAAAATTACTCCACCTTCTTCCCGTTAATATAAAAAATGCGTTGCACTTCTTTGCCGGTGTCATCATAATAAATCCACTGACCGTCATTTTTACTATTTTCATTTTTACGGCCAACCATCTTTACTTTTCCATTGTGGTAATACTCTTTCCAGATACCGTTAATTTGCTGAAAATCTAATGGATCAGCGCCTCTTTTTAAAGTATCTGAAGTCCATTCTACTTTAAGCGTTCCATCCTTATAGTAAAGAAAATACTTTTGTATTAAAGGCTTATTGAAGTCAAATAGCTGGCTTGCACGCAATGTTCCATCGCTATTGTACTCTGTACTCCAACCATTAATATTATCATTTATTAATGTATCTACATTTTGGCGCTTGCCGCTTTTATAATAATCAATAAGCACCGAAAATGATGAGTCAGGGGCATAAACCATTTCCTGCTTTACAGTATTATTCGGATATCGTTCTAAAACTACTGAAGATTGTGCTTTTAGTTGATTCGAAAATAAAACAGGAAAAAATAAAAATAATCTGATGTTGGGTTTCATGAAGGGGATATAAAAATTTAGTGAACCGAATATAAAAATAAAAAGGAATTCAGGGAAAATTATTTGGCCAAAATCATTTTGCAAAACAAGTCCCAAATAACCACACCACTGCAAACTGAAATATTAAGGGAATGTTTATGCCCATGCTGCGGAATTTCAAGGCATAAATCAGAGGCATTTACAACTTCCTGCTTTACACCTTCCACTTCATGACCAAAGACCAACGCTATTTTTTCATCAGCCTTCGGATTAAAATCATTCAGCATCACGCTTCCTCTTGCCTGTTCCACGCTTGCGATTTTAAAGCCTGATTTTTTTAATTCATCAATTGCCATCATCGTATTTTCAAAATATTTCCAGGCAACAGTATCTGTTGCGCCAAGCGCACTTTTTTGAATTTCCTTATTGGGAGGAGTTGCCGTAATGCCACATAAATAAATGGCTTCTATTATAAATGCATCTGCAGTACGGAATATACTTCCTACATTCAATGCACTTCGAACGTTATCCAACACAACAATGATAGGTGTTTTTTGTGCTTCTTTAAATTCATCAACACTCTTACGTTCTAATTCTTCGTTTTTTATTTTTTGCATTTAATCACTTTATAGATTTTACAAGTTATAAGAATGGTAATGTTGAGGCGAAGTTGCATATTCGCAAACTGAATTTCAAACAAACTTCAAACTTCAAATCGTAAATCCCAAATCGTAAATCGTAAATCAAAGAATGTCCCAATTCAAATACCGTCCTGCAAAGCAATCCACTCCTGAAACTCCTTTGATGAAGCAGTACAATGCCATCAAAGCAAAGTATCCTGATGCGCTGTTGCTTTTTCGTGTGGGCGATTTTTATGAAACATTTGATGAGGATGCAGTAAAGGCTTCAAAAATTCTCGGCATTGTTTTAACCAAGCGCGGTGCCGGTTCTGCGACTGAAACAGAGTTGGCCGGATTTCCCTATCATTCATTAGATACGTATTTACCCAAGTTAGTGCGTGCAGGTATGCGCGTTGCTATTTGCGATCAATTGGAGGATCCGAAGCTGACTAAAACCATTGTAAAACGTGGCGTTACGGAGTTGATCACTCCCGGTGTTGCTTTCAGCGATAAGATTTTAGATCATCGTGCAAACAATTTTTTATGTGCAATTTATTTTGGTGATAAAGAACATGGAGTTGCATTTGTTGATGTGAGCACAGGCGAATTTTTAGTAGGACAAGGCAATGCTGATTATATTGACAGGTTGTTGCAAAATTTTAATCCCAGCGAAATTCTTTTCTCCAAACAAAAACAAAAAGATTTTGCTGAACGATATGGTAAAAAATATTACACCTATAATTTAGAAGACTGGGTTTTTCAAATTGACTTTACGCGCGAACTATGCCTGAAACATTTTCAAACAAAATCATTAAAAGGTTTTGGTGTGGATGAAATGAATGCTGCAATTATCGCAGCAGGTGCGGCTTTGCATTACCTCGGTGAAACCCAGCATGATAAATTAGGCCATCTTACTTCGCTTTCGCGGATACAGGAAGACAAGCATGTGTGGTTGGATAAATTTACCATCCGTAATTTGGAATTACTGCAATCACCAAATGATAAAGCAAAAACTTTAATTGATGTTTTAGATAAAACCATTTCACCGATGGGTGCGCGTATGATGCGCAGGTGGCTGGTGCAGCCGTTAAAGGATTTGCATCCGATAAATGACAGGCATGAAGTGGTAAATTATTTTGTACATCAAACTGAAGTATCAGAAAAAATTGCAACGCAACTAAAACTGATTGGAGATTTGGAACGATTGGTTTCTAAAGCGGCAATAGGAAAAATTTCTCCACGCGAAGTGAATCAACTTAAACGGGCTTTGCATGCCATTGAACCCATAAAACAAATTGCTTTCGCAAGTGAGCATCAGCAATTAAAAATGTTTGCCGACCAGTTGAATTCATGCACAGTGCTCACACAACAAATTGAACAGACCGTTGCAGATGAGCCTCCCGCTTTGGTTTCAAAAGGTGGAACAATTAAAGATGGGGTGAATGAAGAGTTAGACAAGCTCCGTAAAATTTCACGAAGCGGAAAAGATTTTCTTGCACAAATTCAAAAACGGGAGAGCGAAGCAACTGGAATTACTTCGCTTAAAGTTGCTTTCAATAATGTGTTTGGCTATTACATTGAAGTTACCAATGCACATAAAAATAAAGTTCCCGTTGAATGGATGCGCAAGCAAACACTTACAACAGCCGAGCGTTACATCACACCTGAATTGAAAGAATATGAAGAACAAATTCTTGGTGCCGAAGAAAAAATTCTCGCTCACGAAGAAAAAATTTTCAACGATTTAATTCTTGACATTGCTCAATACATAAAACCAATACAACAGAATGCCGCTGTGGTGGCGCGTCTCGACTGCCTCCACAGTTTTGCGACTATTGCAACACAACATAATTATGTGCGCCCACATTTGAACGAAGGTTTTGCAATTGATATAAAATCAGGAAGACATCCTGTGTTGGAACAGCAACTTCCGCTTGGTGAAGAGTATATTGCCAATGATGTTTATCTTGATAACTCCACACAACAAATTATTATTATCACAGGACCGAACATGGCGGGTAAAAGTGCATTGCTCCGTCAGTCTGCATTAATTTGTTTGCTGGCACAGATTGGAAGTTTTGTTCCTGCAAAAAGTGCTGAATTGGGATTGGTTGATAAGATTTTTACCCGCGTTGGCGCAAGCGATAACATCTCATCAGGCGAATCTACCTTTATGGTGGAGATGAATGAAACTGCAAGCATCCTCAATAACATCAGCGACCGCAGTTTGATTTTGTTGGATGAAATCGGTCGTGGCACTTCTACTTATGATGGCATCAGCATTGCGTGGGCTATTGCAGAATTTTTACACGAACATCCTACAAAACCGAAAACACTTTTTGCAACGCACTATCATGAGTTGAATGAAATGGAAGCATCATTCGCACGAATAAAAAACTACAATGTTTCTATTAAAGAAATTGATAACCGCATTTTATTTTTACGAAAGTTAGTGCCCGGTGGAAGCGAACACAGTTTCGGAATTCACGTTGCGAAAATGGCCGGTATGCCTGCAAAAGTTTTGGCTCGTGCGAATAGCATGTTAGCACTTTTAGAAAAATCGCACAGCTCATCAGAACTAATCAAATCTGCAAAATCAAAAGAACAAAAAGATGCTTTTCAACTTTCATTTTTTCAATTGGATGACCCGATGCTTGAACAAATACGAGAACAGATTTTAAGAACTGATATCAATACACTCACTCCGGTTGAAGCCCTTTTGAAGCTGCATGATATTAAGAAGTTGTTGGGGAAATGAACCATATGGAATGAATCGTCATTGCGAGGAACGAAGCAATCTGTAATTAGTAGTACCCATCCGGGAGATTGCTTCGTTCCTCGCAATGACGGAAGCCTCAAACTAACTCTCACCAATCCTCATCATCAATCGCCATAAAAGAAGTATAAGCCTCTTTAAGCTCTGCGTAGGTATGTTTATCTTTTTGTTTTTCGGCAATACGCATGCCTTCAATGTAAGTTTGGGCAGCGAGGTCATTGTCTTTTAATGTTTCATAAAGCTTGCCGAGGTGGTAATACATCGGAAGATATTCGGGATTGAGCGCTTTTAACTTCAGAAAATATTCCAAAGCCGTTTCGAAATCATAGAGCTTGATATACTCCAGGGCAAGAGCATAAATGGTAAAATTATCTAAAGGGTCATCATGAAAATATTCAATAAGACTTTCAATTCTTGATTTCATAAGACGTTATAGCTTTTCAAAAGATTATTACCTGCTCATATATTTGCTAATTTATAACTGTTACCAATTGATTATTAATGTGGACATTACTACTTATCAACTATAAAAAGTTATTAATCTTCTTTACTAATCTATAAACAACTTAACGATAGGGTTTGTTAAATAATCAGTAATGATTACGTTTGCGCTCCGAAAATTTTTCAGGCTTTTTTAAACTATTAATCAGCATCTCAACAATAAATAATATCAGCTTATGAAGATTTTAGTGTGCATCAGCAACGTACCCGACACTACTACGAAAATTAATTTCACGCCCGATAACAAGAGCTTTGTAACAACAGGAGTTCAATACATTATCAATCCTTATGATGAGATCGCTTTGACCCGCTCTCTTGAACTTACAGAGAAGGATGGTGGAACAGTTACTGTAATCAATGTTGGCGATGCAACTACAGAACCTACAATTCGCAAGGCATTGGCAATTGGTGCTACAGATGCTGTTCGTGTAAATGCTGCACCGCGCGATGCATATTTTGTTGCAAAGCAAATTGCTGATTATGCAAAAGACAAAGGTTTCGATTTAATACTCACAGGCCGCGAATCCATTGATTACAATGGCGCACAGGTTGGCTCAATGGTAGCTGAAATGCTTGATCTTCCTGCAATAAGCAGTGTAAAAATGCTAACCATAAATGGAAGTGCTGCAACAATAGAACGTGAAATAGAAGGCGGAAAAGAAATTGTTGAATGTGCCCTTCCGCTTGTTGCAAGTGCCAGCGAAGGAATGGCTGAACCCCGCATACCAAACATGCGCGGTATTATGAGCGCACGTACAAAACCACTTGTAGTAGTTGATGCTTCAAGTGTTGAGCAACTTACAAGTGTTGTTGGCTATGATAAACCAAAACCCCGCAGCACAGTTAATCTCATTCCTTCTGACAATGTTGAAAAGCTTGTTGAACTATTACACACAGAAGCGAAGGTGATTTAAAGAGGCAAAGGGCAAGGAGCAAAAGGATCAATGGAGAAATAACAGACAACAAAAAAATTGTAAATCAAAAATCAAAAATCGTAAATCCCTTAATAATGTCAGTATTAGTTTACACAGAAAATTCAGCAGGAAAATTTAAGAAGTCAACTTACGAAGTTGTTTCTTATGGAAATGAAATTGCTTCAAAGCTTGGTGTTGATTTGAAAGTGATTTCTATCGGCAATGTGAGCAATGATGAACTTGCTTCGCTTGGTAAATACGGAGCGAAAAAAGTTTTGAATGTTGCTGATGATAAATTTTCAAAGTTCAACGGACAGGCTTTTGCATCAGCAATTGCTGAAGCTGCAAAAACTGAAGGAGCCAATGTAGTAGTAATTGCCAATTCATTTTCGGGCAAGGGACTTGCCCCTCGCGTGGCAATAAAGTTAACCGCAGGTTTTGTGGATGGTGCTATTGCATTGCCCGATATGAGCAGCGGTTTTGTGGTTCGCAAAGGCGCATACTCGGGCAAGGCGTTTGCCGATGTAAACATTACTTCCGATGTGAAAGTGATTTCGCTAAATCCCAATTCATATAAAGTGATTGAAACACCACAAACTGCCGAAGTTGTTGCATTTACTCCGAATGTAAAAGACAGTGATTTCAGAATCACCGTTAAGGAAATTGTAAAAGCTTCTGATAAAATTTCATTGCCCGAAGCAGAGTTGGTAGTAAGCGCAGGCCGCGGATTAAAAGGTCCGGAGAACTGGGGAATGATTGAAGAGCTGGCTAACCTGCTTGGTGCCGCAACTGCATGTAGCAAACCTGTGAGCGATTCGCATTGGCGACCACATTCTGAACACGTTGGTCAAACAGGTATAGCTGTGAGTCCTAATCTTTATCTCGCTATCGGAATTTCGGGTGCTATACAACATCTTGCGGGAGTGAGTTCTTCTAAGACAATTGTAGTTATCAATAAAGACCCCGAAGCTCCTTTTTTTAAAGCTGCAGATTATGGAATAGTTGGCGATGCTTTTGAAGTTGTTCCTAAACTGATTGAAGCGGTTAAGAAGTTTAAGGCTGCGAATGCTTAATAGGGTGGAGTTTTGACTGATTGAATGATTGAATGATTGAATGAAAAACAACTCTATCATTCAATCATTCAATCATTCTACCTTTATTCTCTAACCACCTTACCCTTCTTAACCACTCCCTTATCATTCCTCACTTCATAAATATAAATGCCTTTGGCAAGGTGCGAGGTGTTTAAGGTTGTGGAGGTTGTAAATTTTTGTTGGAGGAGTTTTCTTGAAGTAACATCGTATAAACTTATTTCAACAAATTCGTTTTTTTTAATTGTGATATTTATTATATCGGTAAATGGATTGGGATAAATTATTACCTCTGAAGAATTGTATTCATCTATCGCTGTGCATAGAGATAATGATACATCGTCAATGTAAAAATAAACTCTATTATGCCAAGATGGAACATTGCTATTATATAGGGTTGTATCTGTATTTGCATCATCATTGAAATTGCCAATTATCAAATATTTTTCTGTTCCATTTGCAGTATAATTACCATCTACGGTAGTCCAATTTAATGAATCTGGTTCGTTGCCGGTCATATTATTTATTTGGGGTATAAATGGCAGCGGCAACCAATTATTTATATTTTCTACGGCAGTATCTGAAAAATACACTGCCACGTTATCGGTGGTATATTTGCAAAAATTACAAAGATTAACATACATTTCAAAATGATAGCAACTACCTGCCGTTAATGTAGAGACAAGTGGAACTTCGATATACTCGCGGTAATTATTACCACCATGCTCCCATATATAAATACCACTATATGCATTACCGCTGTGAGGCTGTTGAAAACCAAAATCATTATTAGGAACATCTACTCCCGATGCAGGGGTGGCACATTGATTATAGTAGTCCGGTGTACTTCCTACAGGATTTGCTCCTGTTGAAGGATTCATCCAAAATAATGCTGAATCTATTTGGCTTAGAGAGCTAGGACACCCGGAGTACTGCTCAAAATCTCCATTCGGAACTAAATTCTGCCCCCCACAAACCCTGCAAGCCAACAACATTATAATTACCCAATACAGTTTTTTCATAGCTTGAAATATTATCTCCAACAAACCTACTCTTTTCTCCCCAAATCCAACATAGTTAAATACAGATTACAAAGCCCCCCAATCAAAAAACTTAGTCAATAAAGATGATAAAACCCCGAGTCAACATGATCTGCACTAAAGTCAGTTCGCTTTTGGGTAAAGCGATATCGCATAGGGAAAAAGTCAGCTCGCATGAGCCTCGAGCGAGCTGACTTTGGGCAAAAGCGAACTGACTTTAAGCAAAAGCGAGTTCGCTTTACCCAAGAGCGAGTTCGCTTTGAGCAAAAGCGAGTTAACATGAGCAAAAAGTCAGCTCGCTTTGCTGCCGATCTTGCTGACTCGGGATTTTAAACCACCTTCCCCGGATTCTGGCTAACAAAAGTAGTCCAGCTTGAGCCTGTCTTTTTTGATTTGCGTGATGCAGATGATGAAGTTGCTGAAGGATTTAATTGCAGAGAGTGGCAAATGGCAACAGCCAAAGCATCAGTAGCATCTAAGTATTTTGGTAAGGTTTCGAAGCTTGCAATACGTTGCAACATTGCAGCCACCTGTTCCTTGGTAGAAGCACCGCGACCGGTTACAGCCATTTTTATTTTGCGTGGTGAGTATTCGTAAACCGGTAACTGGCGAAATAGTGCTGCCGCAATTGCAACACCTTGTGCGCGTCCTAACTTCAACATGGATTGCACATTCTTGCCAAAGAAAGGTGCTTCAATAGCAAGTTCATCAGGTTTATATTCTTCGATAATCCAAAGCAATTTATCGAAAATGCGTTTCAGTTTCAGATGATGGTCATCTATCGCATCCAGCTTTAAAACACCTGCCGTGAGCATGGTTGCATTTTTATTTTTCACGCTTATAACGCCATAACCCATAATGTTAGTTCCGGGGTCAATGCCGAGAATTATTCTTTCGCTCACTATTGTTGCTGATTTGATTTCACAAAACTGCAAAACA
>JBDTRM010000192.1:0-21328 GCA_039931675.1 Bacteroidia bacterium
CGCAGGAAATCTTGTTCTCGATGCAGATAACTTAATTCAGTTCACTGTAACAGGCGAAGGATTTATTGCAGGAATTGACAACGGCAGCCAGACCAGCCTCGAACCATTTAAAGCAAATCACCGCAAAGCATTTAACGGTATGTGCCTCGCAGTAATTCAATCAAAAGAAAAACCCGGAAAAATAAATTTCACCGTGACATCTGAAGGATTGGAAGGGGCGGAAGTGGTGATTGAGGTGAAGTGAAAAGCATCGGAAAAAGAAACTTATGTTTGAAGCATGAATCATTTCAACTCCATACGGGAATTACTAAACACTCTTAGCCGAGGACACAAACTTTTGGCAGAGATGTTTGAAAAGCGAAAATCACTTTTATACAAATATGAGTATGCACTTGACTTGATGGAAGGAAATGAAGATGTTATTAAACTCTTATTGAGCAAGAACATAATCATACAAAGCGGAACTCTGCTTGAACTTGACGACCAGTTCTTAAAATTCTTTGAGGAGATTTTGGAAGTGAACGAGGAAATAAATACTTCCTACATCAATGAAAACATTCGTCAGGTAAAAGATGAATACATGCTTTATTATTTGCAAGCTAAAACTGACAGCGAACGATTCACATATTTAAAAAGAATAAAATCTGCTTTGCGGAAAATTGGAAGAATCACAATGAGAAACATTGTTGACTTAAACCGCAATATAGACAACGCTTTTAAGTTAGAACCGAATTACAAAATCAAACTTTCCAAACTTGAAAATCACAAGCTGAAATTAGAAGCCATTCAACTGATGATTGTTCAAACAGAAAAGTTGCTGAATGAAGATGAACTCACTTTTTTCAAAACAGCAACTGATGAAGAACTAAAATATATCCGAACAGAACTTATTTTGGATTTGACAGAATCAAGACAGAATTTAATTGAAACGAGAAAGCAAATCATTGAATACATCAACCAAGTAAAATATCAAACCAAGTTCATTGAGAAGTTAAGACAGTTGAAATATTTAAGAGACCAATTTGAAATCAAACACAAGACAAACATTTTTGAAGTTTTGTCAAACTCCCACTCAATTGCTTTTGAAGTAAAACCACTTTACTCTCTCAAACTCTCAATTGAAAGGTTACAGCAAGACGAAGTTTATCAGTTAATCAAAAAGGTAAGCAGTAAATACAAGTCAGGTATCAATCCCAAGAAACTTGTTTCTGAAAACCTTTCAGAGGATGACATGAAATCAGAAACTGAAAAGGAAATTCATATCAATTTGCGGGAGGTGAAAAAGAATTTTGCAGCATCAGGCAAACATTTGTTTGAGTACATTTCGGAATACGAATTTCCGAGAGAAGTTTCATTTGCCGAGAGGGTTACAATTTATTGTCAAATGATTTCAATATTTGAAGATGAGTTTGAGGTATCAGAGAGTTTTAAACGACAAGACCAAATTGAATACGCTTTAGTTTATCCTAAATAAAAAAACAACATGAGTGTTCCCAGACAAACAGGAGAAATATTTGAACTACTTAGCAAAGGGCAATTCATTTGCTCAAACAGTTCTGATAGCCGCATTTCAAAACTTTATGAAATCATAGACGACCAAGAGAATTATGAAATGCTTTACGATTATTTTCTTTCAATCAATTTCATTCTTGAAAAGGGAGACGAGTTTTATTGTTTCTCACGAAAGGATGAATCAAAAGCCGATTTAGAAAGGAAGTTGGAGGCTGCTTGCAAATGGATTGATATAGTTGACTTCTTCAAAACATTTGATAATGCTTTTGCTTCGGGCTATAGCTTTTCACCATCAAAGATTGCAGTTGAAATAAGTGTTCAGGCAGTCTTGAAAAGCAAAGCGGATGGATTGAGAAGCATTCTCAAACTTGACGAGAAAACTCCTTACCTTGAAGTTGTTTCAAGAATTATTAAATCATTGTGTGATGATGGTTACGCAGAAATTGAGAATGAAATTTTGAAATCTTATAAAGTGCTTTCATCTTTCAAGTATCTTGAAGAACTTATAACCAATATTAATATACCGGACGAAGTTCAACATGAGATACCTGAATAAAATCATATTCATTAACAGTGCAAGAATTCGCTATGCCGAAATAAATCTTGACGGCAATGTGCATTTCATAGGCACACAAGGTGTAGGCAAAAGCACATTGTTGAGGGCAATTTTATTTTTCTACAACGCAGATACTTTTGGTTTAGGAATTCCAAAACAGAAAGCAACTTATACGGATTATTATTTCAAAGACCCAAGTGCATATATTATTTATGAAGTGGTTCGGGACGATGGAAAATTTTGTGTGGTTTCATACAGGTCGCAACACAAAGTTTGTTTCAGATTTTTTGATGGAGAATACAACAGGAATTATTTGGTGAGTGAAAACGGAAATGTTCCAGACAGTTGGGAAGGTATTGCACAGCGACTTGACGACAATAATGTTTTTTACACCAAAAGAAGAATTGAAGAACACAAAGAATACAGAGACATTCTTTACGGAAATCATGACGGCAAAAAGAATGAGTTGAAACGATATTCCATTCTTGAAAGTAAGGACTTTCAATACATTCCCAAGACAATTCAGAATGTATTTCTAAATTCAAAAATGGAGGCAGAGTTCATCAAACAAACTATCATCATGTCTTTGGAGAATGATGTTCGGATTGATTTGAATCAACATGCTCACCATTTGAATGGTTTTGAAACTCAACTTGCAGACATAAGGAAATTCAAAACTCCGAGCGCAATAGCACAAGCAGAATCAATTTCAAAACTCCACATTGCTATCAAACATTTGGAGAGAGAGAAAACGCAACTTGCAAAGGAGTTGGCTTGGGCAGTTAATAAAAATGAAGCCGAAGAACCAGACCTCGTAAAGAGATTAGAAAAACAGCAGGACACCGAAAATGTTTACAAGGGGAAATTGAAAAAGTTGGGAGATGCTTTTAAGACAAAAGAAGATAAAATCAAAGGCGACATTAGAGTTCAGGAGGAGAATCTGAAAACAGTAAAGCGGTTAACAGAAGAATATCAACAGAAGAACATCAAACAAATTATTGCAAGAGTTGAAAAGAAAAGTGCCGTTGAGAAAGAACAAAAGAATTTGCTTGATGAAAAAGAATTGCTTTCAACACAGTTCAAAGAGTTAGCTCAAAAGTTTCAGGCGTTGCTTGACAAATTGGAAAACCAGTTAAATGATTTTCTCAATGGAAAAAATGCAGAGAAAAACAAAACCCATTCTGACTTTCTCACATTCAAAGATGAAACGAAGAAAAGTTCTGATAAACAAATTGCGGAGATAAGAACAGAACACAAAAAGGAAATTGACAATTCAAGAATAGATTGGGACCATAAGAAACAAGTAACGAACAATCTGAAAATTGCAAGAGAAGGAATTAAGTATAAAAGGTTCTTTGAAGAAGAAATAAAAAAACTTGAAGCTGAAATAAAATCGTTTGCCGATACGATTCAAAAACTTACTTCTGAAAATGAAAATTCAACAAGACAGATTGAAACATTTCAGAAGCATTGGGAGCTTGAAGAAAAGGAATTGCAAAAAACTTTTGAGAGAGACAAAGAAAAGTTAGACGGGCAAATTAAAGAAGCAAGCGACAAGATTTCAGAAATTGAATCTTACATTGAGAACAGCAAAACTTCTTTGTATGGTTGGCTGACGGAACAATATCCAGATTGGGAAAAAACAATCGGAAAAGTGATTGACGAGAAAAATGTTTTGTTCAATACTTCTCTTTCTCCAAAACTTACGGGCAAGTCAAACAATTTTTACGGAGTTGAAATTGACTTGAATGAAATCAGCAAAAAGGTTAAGACAGTTGCTGATTATGAAATTGAAAAATCAGAACTGAAAGGAAAGGTTGACAGCATTAGAAAAAATATTTTTGAACTCAATGAGAAATTAGAGAAGGATAAAGACAACCTGAAAAGAAAATATCAACCAAAAATCCGAGAGAGGAAAGATTCAATTAAAGAGAACGAGTATTCCCTTGGACAAAATGAAACGAAGAAATCCGAAGCTACTGTAAAGCGAAATGAATTTGTTTCAAAAGCAGAAACAGAAAAGAAAGTTCAATTGGAAAAATTTGGATTAGCCATTGGAGAGGCAACTGCATTAGAATTGAAAGCAAAGGATGAAGTTGATAGAGTTGACGAAGAATTAGGAAAACTGATAAAGGGAAAAGAAAGAGAACGAGACAAGAAAATTGAAACGGAAGGAGAAAGAGTGAATCAGCTTCTTATCAATGTGGAAGCAGAAATAAAAGTTGAGCAGGCAGAAAATAAAAAACGCAAAACAGAAATCAATTCTCAAAAAGAAAAAGAGTTTTCAAAGAAAGGAGCAGACACAAACCGTCTTTCATTTATTGATGAAAAATTAGAACCGCTACGACTTGAACTTGTTTTCATTGAAGAAAACAGAGATACAGTTTCAGATTACAAAAAAGACAAGAGAGAATATTTGGACAAAGCGGATGCTTTCAAACAAGAGAAACAGAAACTTGATAAGCAGTTAGAGCAAGAGGAAAAAAAATACAGTCAGCAAAAGGAAACGATTACCGAAGAACTTAAAATTGTTTTGGCAGTGATTGAATCTCTGACTAAAGAATTGAATACAATCAAAGAGGACAACGAAGCGCTTAGTAATTTCAAAGACCTTGAATTTTATAAATCACTTCAAGAATACTTTGCCAATCCGACAGAGGAAGGCAGAACTGAAAAGAGAGTGAAAGTTTTGGTTGATGAAATCAAAGAGATACACTACGAGAAACTTCACAACAGAATTGACGAGTTGAGAAAAACCGTTACCGACTTCCTTGGCAAGTTCAGTGACGACAATGTTTTTAAATTCAAAAAGCAACTGACGGACGATAAATCATTTCTTGATTTTGCAGTGATGCTTTCTGACTTTATTGAGGAAAAGAAAATTGAAAGAATTGCCAAAGAAGTTAATGAAAGGTTTGCTTTGATTGTTACAACCATTGGAACGCAGACAAGCGGTTTGGTTTCTAATTCAGGAGAGATTCTGAAAATTATCAAGAAAATCAATGACGACTTTGATAAAAAGAATTTTGCAGGAGTAATCAAGAAAATTGAATTGAAGGTTGATGAGAGCAAGAACGAAATTGTGCAATTGCTCATCATGATAAAAAATTACAGTGATGAAAATTCTTCGGAGTTAGGAGAACAAAATCTGTTTTCAACAGGTGAACAAGAAAAGAAAAACAAAGATGCTGTTGACTTACTGAAACAGTTTGCAAAGAAAATTGGAGAGTTGAAACGAGATTACATTTCTCTTTCCGATTCCTTTGAATTAAAATTCAAAATTATTGAGAACGATAATGATTCAGGTTGGGTTGAGAAACTTTCAAATGTTGGCTCTGACGGAACAGATGTTTTAGTGAAAGCAATGTTGAACATTATGTTGTTGAATGTTTTTAAAGAAGGTGCTTCAAAGAAGTTTAAAGATTTTCAACTGCATTGCATGATGGATGAAATAGGAAAACTTCATCCGAACAATGTGAGAGGTATTTTACAGTTTGCAAAAGATAGAAACATCCGTTTAATAAGTGGTTCGCCAATAGAAAACGATGCACTTGCATTTGACCATATTTACAAATTGAGCAAAGACGAGAAAAGCATTACAAGAGTTAAGCGAATAATGACACAGTATTCAGAAGAATGAAGTTGCCTATTTCAATAGCGGAAAAACTAATTGCGATGCAGAACGGAGAAAAAATTCCTTTCAGCAAGTTGAGGCATTCTACTATTGAAACAATGATTGACAACGGTATTTTGAAAAAACAAATTCAGGGAAGAAGCAAAGCATTAGTTTATCTCACAAACAAAAATGGACTTACTGCTTATTTGAAAAACCATTTTGGCATTGACAACTTGGAAAAATATTTTGAAGTTTACAAGAGGACAGATTTAAGCCGTGGCGAAGCGATTGAAGTTTCTTCTGATTCAAAATGGAAATCAATCAGAACTTTCAAAGGGTTTTTAGTCAACTGCTTTCAGCCAGTTGAGTGTTTATTAAATAACAAGCCAATTACTGTTCAGCCACACGAAGGAACATTCACTTTCATTTACGACTTTGAAAACTTCACCCCTACTGCTGACATTACAATTGTTGGAATTGAAAACCCTGAAAACTTCCGACAAATTCAAAAGCAGAAAAACCTTTTTATGAATATGCAACCGCTATTTGTTTCAAGGTATCCGCAGAGTAAAGATTTAGTAAAGTGGTTACAAGTAATCCCAAACAATTATTTACACTTTGGCGACTTTGACTTTGCAGGACTGAATATTTATTTCAACGAGTATAAAAAACACTTACAGGACAAAGCAACCTTCTTTCTTCCAGCAGAGATTGAACAATTACTTTCTTCAAAAGGTAACAGAGAGAACTACAACAAACAATCAATTCAGTTTGACAAGAAGGAAGTCAAAGAAGAAAATGTTTTGACATTGATACGAATTATTGAGAAATACAAGAAAGGTTTGGAACAAGAAATATTAGCAAGATGAAAATCAACTCACATACGGTTCTATTATACAGAGAAATGAAATTCCTTTTCTCATACCCAAAAACCCTTAGATTTATTTTGCGAAAAGTATTACAATGTGATACTTTTCGCAAAAAATATCTCACACAGTTTTCGAAAATCGCTTTCAAAAAAAAATAGATTTATTTTGCGAAAAGAACCATAAAGTGGTATGGTTCGCGAAAATTATCTCAACAGAAATCAATCAATCCCTTTTCAAACAAACCGGTTAATCAAATTCTCAAACAACTCTTGTTTACCACTTATTAATTTTGGTTCTCCGTTTTTTATGGCGAGGCCGCGCAGTTGTTCGAAGGTTAATTTTCCCTGCTCGAAAAGTGCACCATCTCCGCTATCGTAAGAAGCATATCTTTCTTTGCGCATTTTTTTGTAATCAGATTTTTCGAGAATATTATTTGCAGCGAGTAGTGCTCTTGCAAAAGTATCCATGCCTCCGATGTGCGCATAAAAAATATCTTCGGGGTCGGTTGAATTGCGTCTCACTTTCGCATCAAAATTAATTCCACCGTTTTTAATTCCGCCTGCTTCGAGTATGATGAGCATAGCCTCAGTTACTTCATTCACGCTGGTTGGAAACTGGTCTGTATCCCAGCCGTTCTGGTAATCTCCGCGATTGGCATCAATGCTTCCGAGCAATCCTGCATCAGCAGCTACCTGCAATTCATGCGTGAAGGTGTGAAGCGCAAGCGTGGCATGATTTACTTCAATGTTGAGTTTAAAATCATCAAGCAAATTATATTGCCGCAAAAATCCAATCACGGTTGCGCAATCAAAATCATACTGATGCTTCGAAGGTTCCATTGGTTTCGGCTCAATGAGAAAAGTTCCTTTGAACCCGATTTTTCTTCCATAGTCTCTTGCCATCGTAAGGAACATTGCAAGGTGCTCCTGCTCACGTTTCATGTTTGTGTTTAACAACGTTCCGTATCCTTCGCGACCTCCCCAGAAAACATAATTTTCTCCACCAAGTTCTACGGTTGCATCAAGCGCAGCCTTTACTTGCGAAGCAGCGTAAGTGAGCACTGCAAAATCAGGATTTGTTGCAGCACCATTCATATAACGTGGATTAGAAAAAACGTTTGCTGTTCCCCATAGCAATTTTATCCCCGACTCTTTTTGTTTTTGTTTTGTGTATGCAACAATGTTGTTGAGATTCCTTTCCGATTCAGCAATTGTTTTTCCTTCTGCTATCAAATCAAAATCATGAAAACAATAATAGCCGATTCCCATTTTTGAAATGAATTCAAAAGCTGCATCCATTTTATCTTTTGCCTGCTGTAGAATGTCATTGCTTTGCATCCAGGGAAAATTTTTAGTGCCCGGTCCGAATGGGTCTGCACCTGTGTTGCAGAAGGTGTGCCAGTAAGCAACAGCAAAACGCAAATGCTTTTTCATCGTTTTGCCAGCGACTATTTCATTTTCATTGTAATATTTAAACGCTAACGGATTGTCTGAATCCCTGCCTTCGTATTCAATTTTTTTTATTGATGGAAAAAATTCTTTATTGCCTGTAACTGTTGTCATATATGTAAATGGTATTACGGATTATTTAATATGATTATGAATTAATTTTATCTTTTTTTACTATTGAGCATTAATCGAATGCCAAATCCAAAGGAAGAATAATTTCAACTCTTGTTCCGGTTGCATTTCCGTTTTCATCAATTAAATCTTTAATGTGCATTTCCGTTTTTTGATCGCTTTCGATGTTCATTATTTCAATACGTTCTTTTGTAACCGTCATGCCGAGGCTGCGATGCTTGGTTTTTGCTTTAAGTGATGTTACCGCTCTGCCAATGCCACTATCTTCAACAATACATAGGAGTTGTTTATTGGTATCTGAAATTTCAACTTTTAAATTCCTGTATCCTGATTGTTTATTCATCAGCCCGTGAATGATTGCGTTTTCAACAAACGGCTGAAGGAGCAAAGGCGGAATCTGAACATCTTCAGCATCATTAGAGGTATTGCAATTTATTTCAAAGCTGAATTTATTATCAAAGCGCAAACATTCCAATTCGATATAAATTTTCAAAGCTTCTAATTCTTTGTCGAGAGAAATTTTTTGGTGCAATGAATTTTCAAGAATCATTCGCATCAGTTTTGAGAAACGTGTAAGATAATCAGAAGCTAATGTTTGCTCCCTGTCCCACACATATTTATGAATTGCATTGAGCGAATTGAAAATAAAATGAGGATTCATCTGAGCGCGCAATGCTTTTGTTTCAACCTGTGCAATACGTTTTTCAGAATCTGATTTTCTGCGTTCTTCTTTTCGTATTCGTTTAATCCGGACATTAACGATGAGATAAATTATCAGGGCTATAATCGTTACAACAGTAATGCGAAACCACCATGTCATCCAGAATGGCGGATTGATGATGATGGTAATCACAGTTGGATTATCATTCCACACTCCATCATTATTGGCCGCCTTAATTTTAAGCGTATATTGATCAGGCGATAAGTTGGTGAATGAAACGAAATGCCTGTTACCGATGTTTATCCATTTTTTATCAAACCCTTCGAGCATGTATTCGTATTGATTTCGCTGAGCAAGAAAATAACTGAGTGCTGCAAATTCAAATGAAAAAAAATCCTGATTGTAATTAAGTGTGATTGTTTTTTTATAAGACACTGCTGTGTCAAGCGAATATTCCTTTTCAAATATTTTAAATGAGGTAAGTAAAACAGGCGGTAAAGAATTATTATTGTTAATCAATTCCGGCCTGAAAGAAACCAAGCCATTTACTGAACCAAAATAAAGCACTCCGTTTTTATCTTTGAAATATGCACCTTGGTTAAATTCATTAGCCGGCAATCCATCGTTAACATCATAATTGCGGCATAAAATATTTATTGATGTATCGCTAATGGCAGGAGTAATTTTACTAATGCCTTTGTTAGTACTTATCCACAGGCTGCCTGTTTCATCAGGCGAAATGCCATATACAGTTATATCGGGCAAACCTTGCTCCTCAGTAAAGCGTGTGAACTTTTGAGTGGACAAATTAAATGCGTTCAGTCCGCCACCGATTGTTCCAAACCACATAACATTTTTCTGTTGATAAAAGCAAGTTGTGCTATTGCTGCCGGGAGTATTTTTATTTTTTGCATCGAACCTGTAATTTTTGATTTCATTAGTGGTTGTATTGATAACGTCAAAACCGTTTTCAAAAGTTCCGGCCCAGATATTTTTTTTATCATCTTCAAAAACAGCAAGTACAGTTGCATCAGAAATTGAAAAATTATTTTCACCGGGTTGATAATGTTGCAGTGAATCATTTTGTGCATCGAATGCATACATGCCGTTGCGCTGTGTTGCAATCCATATTTTATTGCGGCTGTCGCGCATAAGGCACAATATGAACGAAGCATTAAAGCGGGTGCTATCTGCAAGTGCTTTATAAGACACAGGTGAAAAAATTTTATCATTCAAGTTGAAGTTACTCAGACCTTTGCCGTAAGTTCCGAGAAGGAAATTATCGCCATCAGTTTTTAATAAGGACCAAACATCATTTTTGGGGATGGAGAATTTTGCTGATGATTCTTTAAATGAATAGATTGAATCATTCTTATCATAAACATACAAGCCTGATTCATTTGTGGCAAGAAATAAATGATTACCGTCATTAAGTATATTGTATATATTAAGCTTTTCATTAATGTTTCGCGATGCGGGATGAAAACGAAATGCAGAAAGCCGTTTTGTTTTTAAATCAGCAATGCTTACGCCATTACCGAAAGTGCCCGCCCACATTAATCCTGAATGGTCCTCAAATAATGAAGCTGTATGATTTCCGCAGATGGAATATTTATTATTTTCAGTTTTTTCATAATGTATAAAGTGTGAATGTTCAACATCAATTACATCAACACCTTCATTCATGTACCCTATCCAAAGATTGCCCTGTGAATCGAAAAGTAATTTATTGACAAAATTTTCGCGCGATGAAAAATTTTCAATCGAAAATTTTTGCACTGAATTTTTATCAGCATCGTAACTAAAAATTCCCTGGTTGGCAGAAGCGATAAAAAGCAATCCGGAATCATCTTCAGCTAAATCAGTTAAGCGCGGAGGTGGTGAAATAGTATCGTATTCAGGATTGAGATTTATTTCAATAAATTTTTTTGTTTCGGGAATGAATTGATAAAAACCATTGCGGGTAGTGAGCCACAGACGGTGTTTTTTATCTTCGATTATTTTAACTACAAAATTGCTGAACGATTTTTTGTTCACGGAATCGGGGAGGTATTCAAAAAATTTTCCGGTTACTTTATCAAAATAATTTATACCCGCACCGAATGTTGCAATCCAGGTGCGTCCTTTCGAATCGAATAAAATATTTTTTACGCGGTTGCTGCTGATGCTGTTTTTTACTGAATCGTTTTTTTCAAAATGCGAAAATTTTCCGTTGAGCAAATTCAACAGGTTAAGTCCGCCACCATCAGTTCCTATCCAGAGCGTATTATCTTTATTTTCTGTAATGCAAAGTATCGCTGATGATGAAAGTGAATTGTCATTATCGGGGTTATGCTTATAAGTTTTAAAAACGTATCCGTCATAACTGTTTAGCCCTTCCTGCGTGCCCAACCACATAAGTCCTTTGATGTCCTGGTAAATGCAGGTAACAGTATTTTGTGAAAGACCATCATTTACATTTAAAGACGTGAATGACAATGGAAGTTGATTTTGAAAAGTTTGCGAATAACTTTCAATGGAAAAAATCAAAAGGGAAAATAATAATGGTAAATAAAAACATCGCATAGTGCGAAGTTATTATTTTGTGAGCAAGATGCTTGTCGCTCTTTGAGAGAAAAAAAGCGGACTTGACTTTTGCAAAATTAATCGCTTGATCGGTAAAATGTCTGAACTAAGATTTACAGGATTATAAGATTTTAGGATTTTTATGAATGCTGTTTTTCCTGGAATCATGACAACTTTTAAGATTTAAAACTCAAAAAGTCCTGACAGAAAGTGTAATATTCAACAAAAAGTCGTACGACAAAATGTGGGCATGAAAAATAACTATCTCGTTATTATCATTTGCCTGCTGTCAATTGTTTTTCCATCAACTATTAAAACATAAACATAAATGCCGGGTGATAATGCATTTGCATTTATAGTTATTGAAGTGCTTCCTTTTGATAAAGTGGTTGCCCTCATTTCGCTTCCTGATGATGAATAAATTTTCAGTTGTGCATTTTGTATGTCACCTGGCAATGAAAAATGTATGGTTGTAATTTGATTGAAAGGATTGGGATCATTTTGTCCAAGTGATGCATTTGTTATTTGTGTTGAGTTACTTATGCCTTGAACAACTTCTAATTTATTTAATCGTGCTATCAGTTCGTTGTTTTGATTTTTTAATTCATCAATAAACTGTTTTTGTTCTTTGAATGATTCAATGAGCAATGGAATAAAACCAATGTAATTAACTCCTTTATAACTAACACCACCTTTATCTGCATCATCACCATCAGTAGAAAAATTTGGATGAAAATTTTCAGTTACTAATTCTGGAAATAATTTTTGCACATCATCAGCTATCAATCCGAACTGAAGTGTAGCGGGAAAATTCATAGAAGGATATTCATCATTTTTAAAATAAAAACTTACAGGTTGCAATGCATTCAGCTTATCTGAAATGCTTGCAAGATTTACAATGCTTCGTTTTAGTTTTCTATCAGAAGGTCCGATGAGTTGACCGGTATATTGCAGGTTACCACTAAAGAAGCCTGCATAACTATTAGTTCCTGCGGGTGCGCTTCCATAAACGCCATACTTAACTGTTCCCGAAGTAACAGCACCATATACTCCGAAACGTGTTCCGCTGCTGCCACTGTTGCTGCCATAAACTCCGTAGGTGGAACCGGTGTAATTGCTTGAAACAATTGAACCTGACAATCCGCGCTTGCCGCCTTGCGAATTTACTCCGTAACCATAACCCTTATTAGGAATGGTATAAACATTTAATCCTACAACATTTGTATTGCCGGCATAACTTGTTTTTACATCTATAACCGGTAAGGTGTTAAGATTTCCTACTGCTTCAATGAGAGCGTGCTGTTGATTATCGGCCCACAGATCGCACCTGGCAGGTGAGGCTGCTGTTGTATCAGCATCAGTATTTACGTGACCCTCGGCAATAATCACACCTCCTTTGATATTATCTGCCTTAACAGTGCCGCTGAAGGTAACATTGCCATCGCAGCCAAACCGGGCACATTCTACATTGCATGCTTTCAGAACATAATCTGTAGAGTCAACAGTTCCTGCAAACGATGTTGATGGCGGAACAGGTAATTGTGTATTGGTGTTTCCTAAAGTTTGCCAGTAGGTTTGTGCATGGCCGGTACTGTGAACAATAAACGTAACAGCAACTAACAGAGCGAAGAAATAATTGAGATTTTTCATCAGTTTTGAATTTATGAGTTAATGATTGTTTGAAATTTACTTAATGTTATAAAAGTGTGGCGGCTTTTTAATAAATCTTTACCGAAAGATAAATAAATCATCTGATTGCTGAATTATTTTTTGGAAGACTCTTTTAAACATGCTAAACTAAAATAAGCAAAAGCTGCTCGCGTTTTGAAGCAGCTTTTGCAGTTTAATTCCTTCACTATGTAATTTATTGTTTCAGAAGTTTTGCGCGGTAAATTTTTTGCGAGCCTGTCACTTCAACAATATACCATCCTTTCATGGTTTCATTCATTTCACCTTTCACTAAGTTAATTCCCTGTGACAACTGCACCTCAAAACTTTCAACAGTCTGTCCGATAGCATTATAAATTCTCACATGCGCTGTTTCATCTGTTGATGAATTAAGTTCCATAGTGAGTTCATTTCCTGAAAGCGGATTTGGATACAACTTTAAATCTCCATTTTGAGCTGATTGCAATTCGTTTTCAACTTTCAGGTTACTGCCGGCAGCTATTACATTAGCCCAGCATAATTTTTTCTCAAGGCAATTGCCGTATTGCACAGTCATTGAATCGGCAGTATAATTTGTACTGATAACAGGCTGATAGTAAAACTTGCTCAATGTAATAGGGCTGAAGTACAATGAATCAGTAAGATCGGCACATCCTGTTACAAGATTGTAATATGATTTTAAAAGCCAGCTTCGTTCGCGCGATACTGCAGTGGATGGTCCGAAACCATATTTTCCGAAAGCAACCAGACCTACGGCTACAGTATCAGTTATGCGATGAGAACTAATTGAGCGGAGTTCATCATTATAAGGCCAGTTATAAAGTTTTGCAGAAATAGGAAAGCCACCTGAATTGCACTTAAAAATGTGTCCATCAGTACTGCCGAAAGTATAAGTAGTAGCACCGCACAGAAAATATTCAACGGTAGTGGTTTTTATTCTTGTGCATACATCAAGACCTGTTTGTGATGCGATAGGATAGTTAGGAGTAGGTCCATTAGAAAACAACATATTTGAAAAAACTGTAACAGGTGCAGCACCGGTAACGTCAACTCGCATTAACAGCGGGCGATTATTAAGTGCAGTAGTACCAACTGTGCCTGCAATAATAAAGCGATTTGCGGATTCAGTAGGTTTAATGGAGTTAAAGTCAACACCTGTACCATTTGGAAAAGTGTAAATATAAAGCCACTGAAATGCTCCTGCCTGGTTGAGCTTCAACAAAAATGATGAACGGCAACCAGCAGCAGTAGTGTTAACAGTTCCCATTACGTAAATATTTCCTGTAGCTGGATCTTCAACAACAAAATTTGCACGTGAACTGCCTGTTACTCCTGTGGCACATGGGAGTGAAAAATGTCTAACCCAGTTTATAGTGGAACCTGTGCTGTTGTGTTTCATTACAAATACGCGGCTTATTCCATTTGAAACACTGTAACCGCAGGTTATATATTTTGAAGTATTAAAACTTGAATGAATAACACACAATGCTTCATCATAAGAAGTTCCGAGATCAACTCGTCTTGGGGCAGTTGGTATCCCGTTTGTGTTTGTTTTCATAATTAAAATATCACTGCCACCGGGTATTGCAGTTGAATGTTGCACGCCACCAGCCATTACGAAAAGACTTGCGCCATCAGCAATTGAATTACTTCGTGCTGACATTTCAGCTCCTTTAAAAATATAATACCTGAGGTTAGCAAGAGTTGTGCCCGCTTGCTTTGTTCGTACAAACCGGGCACGGCTTGCAACAGCAGTAGTACCGGTATTTACAAAACCGGTTCCTACATAAGTCGGGTAACCTGCATAAAGGTTCTGGTTTGAAATAATTCCTTTTTGAAATGATTCGTTGGTTAGCGTATCAGTATAATAAGTGCGCTGTCCATACTGTGCGTTTGCAATTAATGATGCAAATACAAAAACAATTGCGAGGGTAATGTTTGTCTTTTTCATAATTTTTTGAATTTAATTGTTAAACATTTTTTTGAATTATTAACTCAAATGACGGTGGTAATAATGAAAGGTGGGAGATGAATTTGTAAACGTATGATGCAGTTTAGTAAACGTGTTAAAAAGCACTTTAAACGTAAACTGAAAAAAGTCAAACTGATGAAACTTTTTTTCGAATTTTAAATTGCGAACAAGCAAATATGAATTCCAAACAGGATTTTTTAATTCTCAATTCTAATGCATAAAAAAGGAAAGTTGCTATAATTAATTTGTTGTGCAAAGTCTAATTTCTTTAGCAAAAACAAACCTTAGTAGAAAATAATAACGCCTCAAGTGATAACCTTATTACCTTATTTTATTGAGAAATAAGTTAATAAGATGGGTGTTTGGTGTAATAGTTTTCTACTAAGGTTTAATTGAAAATTAAGGTTTTTAAGTGTTCTGATTAATTCCGTTTACAGATTAATTTTTTTAAGCGGACAACTTGCCAATCACCTCATGCCGCTTGCGCGAAGCAACTGTTATACTTGAGCCATCGCTCATAACAACATAACCGCCATCGGTGCTTACAAATTTTTTAATGTGCTCGTGATTAACAAGGTGTGATTTATGAATGCGGATAAAATGATGATCGGTCAGCAGGTCTTCATATTCTTTCAATGTTTTGGCCACGAGGTGTTTTGTTCCGTTCAATAAAAAGAATTGAGAGTAATTACTGTCGCTTTCAATTCTTACAATTTCATTAATAGCAACAAAAGTCAAACCATCAGCAACTGGTATTGCAATCTTGTTTAACGGGCTAACTAAATTTTTAATGTTTTGAAGCAACACACTCATCTGTGCGGCTGTATCACTAATTTTCGATTTGCTTTTATATTTTTCAAGTGCATTTTTTAAATCATATACGCCAATAGGTTTTAGCAGGTAATCAAGTGCGCTAAGTTTAATTGCTTTAACGGCATACATTTCATGAGCGGTTGTAAAAATCACATCAAAATTAAATGGAGAAATTTTCTGGAGCATTTCAATGCCATTCATTCCCGGCATTTCAACATCAAGAAAAACAAGTTGTGGATGCAATTCAGCAATTGCACTGATGCCTTCTTCAGCGTTTTTACATTCGGCTAATAGTTTTATATCTTCAGATGCAACAGATGCAAGCATGTTTTTAAGCATCTCGCGGCAATGTTGTTCATCGTCAATAATCAGTGCAGTTGTCATGGTTTAAATCGTTACTGGGGAAAGACTGCTAATGTATAAATAAAAAAGCCCTCACATTCTTGTGAAGGCTTTTGCGGTCCGGACGGGACTCGAACCCGCGACCACATGCGTGACAGGCACGTATTCTAACCAGCTGAACTACCGAACCGTTTTTTCAAAGTGGGCGCAAAAATAGATAAATTATCAAAGCGTCAAAGTTTTTTTCTGTTTTACCAATTAGCAACTCATTAATGCAGCCAATTAATAGATTGCGGTTAATAAGAATATATCGGTTTATTTTGTCCTGATGTATTCATGCATAGCTTTACAATTTGTTATATTCGCATACTCAAGTTGTTTCTTAAGTGAAGGGATGACATTTAAATTAATTATTAACATTTCAAAAATTCAACAAAATGAAAAGACTATTACTTACTACAGTTACGTATTTGTTGTTTGTCGGTTCAATGTATTCTCAGGTTCAACGCTGCGGCACTACGGATTATTACGAACAACGAAAGAAGGCGGATCCTACGCTTGAAAAACGCATGAATGTACAGGAACAACAAGTGCAGCAATGGATTGCAAAGCATCCAAATGGACTTAAGGCCGCACCGGTGGCTCAACCCACCTTTCCTGCATTGCCCGGATTTAAACCTACGGGTGATGAAGCAAAAGACAGGGCAGCTTACGCTGAAAAGAAAGCACTTTATTTAAGTCAACATCCTGCAAAGAAGGTGGTAACGGTAACTTACGATGCCGAAAAAATTAAGGCATTACGCGCACAGAAAATGAAAGCTAATTCAATTTTAATTTCTAAATAAATTAACCTCCCATAAAATGAAAAAGAACACTACTTATATTATAATGATATTAATGCTGGCTTTTGCAATTACCAGCAACAATACATTAAATGCACAATGCCCTTATGATAACAGCATTTATCTTACCGGGGCAGCGCCAACAATAGTTGGCACTTATGTATATGCAGCGCAAACATGGGCAGGCGATTTTAACCGCGTAACCGGCATGGTGGCAGGTTATACCTATGAAGTAAGCACTTGCACTACTCCGTCATTTGATTCTGAAATTACAATTTATCCTTCGGGAGGTGGTACTGCTTTAGGTTACGATGATGATGGCTGCGGAACTACAAGTGGACCAAGTAAAGTTTTATTTACACCTACCGTAACCGGAGATTATGATTTATTGTTAGATGAATATCAGTGTTTGAGCAATAACATTGATATGGAAATGCAGATTAAACTCATTTCAACTGGTGGAAGTACCGGTGCTGCTGTTACCATTCCGGTAGTTGTTCACGTGGTATATAAAAATGCAACTGAAAATGTTTCCAATGCACAGATTCAATCGCAGATAGATGCACTCAATCGCGATTACAGAAAACTGAATACTGATTTTGCAAATGTGCCCGCTGTATTTCAGCCCCTCGGCTCCGATTTCAGTATTGATTTTTGTCTTGCAAGTTTTGATCCTAATGGTAATTCCACAACCGGTATTACCCACACTTCAACCACTGTTGCTTCGTTTGATATTAATACACCTCCAAAATATACAAGTAATGGTGGCCATGACAATTGGGATCCACAGCATTATCTTAATCTCTGGGTGTGTGATCTTACGGGAACGTTATTAGGTTTTGCGACCTTTCCCACTGATCTTGCTACAGCACCTCAGCTTGATGGAGTGGTAATTGACTATCAATATTTCGGAACGATAGGAACTTCAACCCCGCCTTTCGATTTGGGGCGCACAGCTACACATGAGGTGGGGCATTGGCTTAATTTAAGACATATATGGGGCGATGCTAATTGCGGTGATGATTTGGTAAACGATACTCCCACGCAACAAACCAGTAATGGCGGCTGTCCGGCTTTTCCGCATGTGACCTGCAGCAACGGACCTAATGGCGACCTGTTTAATAACTACATGGATTATGTGGATGATAATTGCATGATGCTATTTACAAATGGTCAGAAAGTGAGAGTGGACGCCACCTTTACAAATTTCAGAAATGCTATCTTAAATGCCACCGGATGCGGCCCAACAGGAATAGCCGATATCAATGGCAATTTAATAACCCTTACCGCATACCCTAATCCTTCAACCGGCAGTGTAACTATTCAAACAGGAAACCCAACTGCAAAAGAAGTTACAGTTTTAGTCTGTAATGTATTGGGCGAAACTATGGCTGCATTAAAATCCTCTCCCGCCAGTGATGGCAAATTCACGTTGGATTTTAAAGGCAAACCAAAAGGAGTCTATATCATAAAATTAGTGGCTGATGATAATATGATTTCGCAGAAGCTTATTATTCAGTAAGCCATATATTATTGAAATTATGAATAATGAATGTTGAATATTGAATTATGAAGGCAACGAAATCTTAAACGTTATCCGTTTTTTATTGTGTTAAAAAATCAAAAACTTCAACATTCATTATTCGCCATTCGTTATTCAAAATTTTTTCAACTTTAGATTCGCATTAATAATAATGATTGTACTTAACTTTAAAATCAGTCTGCACAGGCATTGTTGAATCATCTTCCATAATAAAAAGCGGAACGTTACCATAATATGAAGACCATTTGCTGAATGTGCTTGGAGGCCCCATAATATACTGGCAAACTGAAAGCAGGTACATATCTTCAATTGAATTTCCATTTTTATTTAATACAATCTGAAATTCAGAAAAATCATTTTCATTAATCTTTTCGTCACTGCAGATGAAAAAGGTAATTGGGGAATAGGGGAATAAGGAAATAACGTGGCGCATAAATTTTTTATAAACTTCGTGGTCATAAAAATATTTTCCATCGCGATACTTCCTGTAATCGCCTCTGCGTATATGAACACCAATCATAAATGCATCTGCGGGTCTTTGCTCTTGTAGCCATTTCATTTTATCAACCACTGTATGCGCAGGTTTGAAAATTTCCTGTAATGCAGCTTGATGTTTTTTCATTTGTTCCACACCACTGCAAAACATAAATCCCTGGAACATTACCGTTTTGCGCGAAAGTATTTTTTGCACAAGCCATTGATATTCTTCGCGATCAAAGTAGCAACGTGTATAAGAACGAAGATTTTCTTTCGGAACAGTTTTACCTTTCAACCTGATTTTTGAAATTAATGCGACAGGTTCAAGATTGATATTGAGAAAAGTATTTGTCAAAAAATTAAAGCGATTAATCCGGTAAATTAATTTTCTGAAAGTCGTGTAATCTTTTGCTTTCGATTGCTGAGCAGGCACCACAACTCTTTTGCTCTTATCCCAATATTGAAACAGAGGTGCAAATTTATAGAAGGAAGGTGCATGAACTTGGCGCCTGTTTTCTAAAGCAAAAACCAACACGTTGGC
Organism: Bacteroidia bacterium; assembly: GCA_039931675.1. Taxonomy (GTDB): domain Bacteria; phylum Bacteroidota; class Bacteroidia; order AKYH767-A; family OLB10; genus JAEUTH01. Next base: position 19,558 of record JBDTRM010000192.1, read on the forward strand.
AAACATCCAAAGTTGATTACCAAATTGTCCGCTGCATTTAGAGATGATGATGCGTTTCATACCGGGGGATAAAAAATATGGCGGCTAATGTAAAAAGTTTCTACCTCTAAAATTTTTTGCCACGAAGGCGCGAAGGCACAAAGTCTGGATAAGAATTTTTCTTAGTGTCTTCGTGCCTTCGTGGCAATATTTTTTAACCCAACTCTTCCAACTTTTGCTCCAACCATTTTTTATCAGCAACCTGGTTTATACTTGCGAGTTCTGTTGAAACTTTCTTCAATTTGATTTTACTCACACCTGCCCGGGCAAGCTTTGCAGTAAACTTAACCAAGTTGCGATAGATGGTTCGCTGGTATTCTGAAATTGACTTATTGCGTTTTAAAAATATCCTGAATGCTGAAACATGATAGAACAAAGTTTCGTAATCGTCCGTTTCAAAATAAATTTTCAGTTGCAGCACGCGTGCATCTAACTGGTAAAACACATCTGTAAACTCCACCTTTTGCAATTGCTTTAAAGTTTGCTTGTAATCATTATCATAATAATACCAGTAAGCAAGGTTGTAAGTAAGCGCATTGGTTCGCGCACCTGGTTTTAAATAGCTGATGTATTTATTGATGAAATCGCGACACCATTTTTTTTCGTTCAAGCGCAAGCTTATGGTCACTATATTTTTATATTCCCATTCACTCAACCAATCATGATTCATTATTCTTTTGTTGGCAAGAATATTTTTATGAATCTCAAAAAGTTTTTTGGTGTAAGATGCATCGCCTTCGTTTAATTTCTTAACACAATAGTTTTTAAGATACTGGTACATGTCTTTCAAATCAGCAGGCTTAAACTGTTCACCGTATTTAAGCAATATGATACGAAGAGTTTCAAAATGCTTTTCATTTTGAGGCTCGGTGAGTGTATTCAAAATGTTGAGATAAATTTTCACCGCAGGTACATCAACAAATGATTTTGAGGCTGCCAAAGATTTCAATTCATCAATCAGGTGCAATTCAGTTTCACCCTGGATAACATTTTTAAGATTAGTAACATCGCATGCTAATTGCAGTTTTTTAGAAAGATAAAATGTTTCAAGATTATGCAGCACTGCATCTAAGCTGAAATGAAATTTCCGTGTTTGCTTTTGCGAGAGATAAGTGAGATGATTTTCCTCAGCAAGAAATTGATAGTAAAAAAAACTGGCATCTTTAATTGCATCATCATTTTTCAATTCAGTAAACACAAATTGATAAGCCTTTTCACAATCGCGTTTTGATAATTCTTTTGCAAGCGTTGAATTAAACAACAAGCTGTCATTTGAAAATTTTCGCAAAGCGATAAAGTTTTCAAGGTGTTTGCTCAATGATGAAATTAAATAACGCATCTCCTTATCATCGTAACGCTGCTTCGCAAAACACTTTTTATAAACATCATTTTTTGTATATGGAATATCCGTGGAACTGAATTTTAAAAGGACCGGAAAAAACCGCTGAAGCTTTGCATCAACATTAAAGTAAGGCGATACAAGATATTTTTCAAAAGCATTTGTTTCAAATTTATTGAACGAAGAAATTAATGTGTGAAGTTTTGAGTTGTACACGGGGATCGGGGATATGGAAATATGGGAATATGGAAATACGGATATTTGGGTATTTTGGTCATGCTGAGCGAAGTCGAAGCAGTGCGGCTGGCTTACACATGCGCTTCGACTTCTCTCAGCGTGATCCAACAATTTTAGACATAATTTAAATTGCTTTGGCAAATATAAAATTTTAAA
>JBDTRM010000193.1:0-5182 GCA_039931675.1 Bacteroidia bacterium
TTCAACATTCATTATTCAACATTCATTATTCAACATTCATTATTCAACATTCATTTATTATTCAACAGTTACTGATTTTGCAAGGTTGCGGGGTTGATCAACATTGCATCCGCGCATTACGGCAATGTGGTATGATAACAACTGCAAAGGTATTACAGCAATTAAAGGAACCAGCATATCATCCGTTTCGGGAATTTCGATAATGTAATCAGCCATAGTTTTCACCTGCTTATCGCCCTCAGTAACTATAGCAATAATTTTTCCTTTACGGGCTTTTATTTCCTGTATGGTACTTACTACTTTTTCAAAATTGCCCCCTTTGGTGGCGATTACTACTACAGGCATTTCTTCATCAATTAATGCAATGGGTCCGTGTTTCATTTCGGCTGCAGGGTATCCTTCGGCATGTATGTATGAAATCTCTTTAAGTTTTAACGCACCTTCTAATGCAACCGGAAAACCATAACCACGGCCGAGATATAAAGCGTTCGGTGAGTGCTGCATTTTTGAAGCCAGCGTTTTTATTTTATCATTTAATAAAAGTACTTTTTCAACCTTTGCGGGAATAGCTTCCAATTCGGTAAGCAACTGGTGAAAACGCGATTCGGCTATAGTGCCGCGTTTACGTGCAATCTGCAAAGCCATTAAAGTAAGCACCGCTACCTGGGCTGTAAACGCTTTGGTAGATGCCACTCCTATTTCAGGTCCGGCATGGGTGTAAGCGCCAGCATGTGTTGCGCGCGGTATGGATGAACCCACTACATTACACACTCCGAAAATGGTTGCTCCTTTTTGTTTTGCAAGTTCAATAGCTGCAAGCGTATCTGCTGTTTCGCCTGATTGCGAAATGGCTATAACCACATCGTCTTCAAACAATACGGGATTGCGGTAACGAAACTCCGAAGCGTATTCAACCTCTACAGGAATGCGGCATAGATCTTCAAATAAATATTCTGCTACTAAACCGGCATGCCACGAGGTACCACAGGCACAGATAATAATGCGCTTAGCATTGGTAAGTTTGGTTTCATAATCACTTATGCCACCCAATCTTAATTTACCTGATCTTGAATCTAACCTCCCACGCATACTATCCCAGATAGAACGTGGCTGCTCATAAATTTCCTTGAGCATAAAATGATCGTATCCTCCTTTTTCAATTGCTTCCAACTGCAATTCCAGCTCCTGTATGTAAGGAGTTTTGATTTGATTCTCGATAGTTTTTACAGTAAGTGTTCCGTTATCAATTATTGCAATTTCACTGTCATTGAGGTAGGCCACATTTTTTGTGTATTCAACAATTGGCGAAGCATCGGAAGCAATAAAAAATTCGCCCTTTCCAATGCCAACTACAATAGGGCTGCCTTTGCGCGCTGCAATAATTGTATGCGGATGAATATTGGAAATGATCACAATTGCATACGCACCCACCACTTCGCCAAGTGCAAGGCGCACAGCCTCATCAAGCGCTACATGTTCAGTTTCGTAAATATCTTCAATAAAATGTATGAGTACTTCCGTATCAGTATCACTTTCAAACGTATGTCCTTTTGTTGTCAAAGCTTCTTTGAGGGTAGCATAGTTTTCAATAATGCCATTGTGAATAATAGTAAAGTTTTTTGATTCAGAATAATGAGGATGCGCATTCCTGTCGTTAGGTTCGCCATGAGTAGCCCAACGGGTATGGCCCATTCCTAAATGACCTGAAGTGTCTTTGCCCTCCACAAACTTCATAAGGTCGCTCACCTTTCCGGCTTTCTTGTAAACTTTTAAATCGCCATCAAGCAATGCAACCCCGGCACTATCATATCCCCTGTACTCAAGACGTTGAAGACCGCTGATGATGATCGGATAAGCATCACGGTAACCGATATAAGCAACTATTCCACACATATTAGTTTAAAATTTAGTGTATGTTATTTCTAATTTGATCTTCCCTGTAGGGTTACTGCTGCCATAAAGTTTAGTTTGATGAGGATTAATAATTGAAGCTACTCCCCTTAAATAAATACCATAATCAGTTCTTTTACCAGTCATCACCTGGCTTATATACCTTGTAATATTAAACCTATACTCACCGGGCGTGCTTAGGTATGTTCCATCAGTACTATTGGCTGACTCATTGTTATCAGGAGCAAAATCCTGTGGGTGGCCTGCTGAGTCAACATAAGTAAGGGCAGTGTTAGCATGAGGTGCAAAAAGACTATTAGGCTCAGCTTTAAAAACTAAAACAGCATTGTTAATTACCATTGAAGGATCAGAAGCTAAGTAGTTTTTAATGTATGGCAATTGAATTTTAGTTTTAACCCCGGCCATTGATTGCACATAAGTAAAATTATTGCCAGTAGTATTATCATTCAATGCCTGGTAAACTTCGGTGCCTGCATAATAATCATGATCGAAATGATTAAAGCGTGCCAGTTCATCAAATGTATAATTAAAAGAAAGTGAGTCTGAGTCAACGCTGAATTTATAGTAAAGCGACATTTTGCTTTGAGTACTTTTATAATCATAAACAAACATGCAACCGGGGTCGTTCGCGCTTTCGGCAGTGATGTAAATTCCTTTAAAGTAATTTGTAAAAGCGGTGTTGTCAACATATTCAGGTCCTCCTGATTTGCTCATGAGTTCGGTGGCAAGCACCATGTCAAGCGGAATACGGATGTGAGGCGCTTTCTTAATACCGTATTCTGACAAGCTATCTTTCGGATTGACTGCAACTGTTGCATCGCCAATAAGCGTAGCAGCAGGCAATGTGGTATTTGTATAATAAGCGCTGTCCTTATTGATCAGAGAATCCATGCGATAAATTCTAAAATGCACTGGCGAATGTGAATTGCCATAATAAGAGTTTAAAGCAAGGCATAAGATTAATGAATCAGCTGTGGCAGAATCCCCATAATCAAAATTCAATTTAGAAAGGTTCATCTGCATATAAACGCTTGCCTTAGTGCGCCCGAAAATGGGTTCATTTAAACTTCCAACTATATTCAGTGAAACCGGGAATCCTGAAAAGCCATTGGATCTCAGGGAGTCTTCGCGAATTGTGGTGCAGATAATGGTTGTTGAATCTGTATAAACAAGGTTCAGCGTATCTGACAGGGGAAGGATGGTAGTTCCTGTTTCATCGTATTTATTACAGGCACAAAAAACAACAATTGTTACAAGTGTGATTAAACCGCTAACGGCACGTATCTTAAATTTCATAGTGGCAAAATTAATTTTTTTGGGGATATGGCTAAATAAAGGTTTGTTAACGGTGTTTCAGGTAAAAGATTTTAATCGGGGAGAAAATAAACCGTAAACCATAATACACCAAATGCAGTATTTTTTTGAGCTATAACTGAATAAATATTTGTGGTGTTAACACAAACAATGAAATTTCATTAATTCTAATCATTCACAAACAAAACAAAATTCAAAATGAAAAATTCTATTCAAAAAATCAAAATCATTCTTGCAGTTTCAATAATGACTGCAACAAGTGCAAATGCACAATGGTCGCGCAATGCTGCAGCCGGCAAAACATTTTTATCTAATATTAATGACAAGGTTGGTGTAGGCACCAACAATCCAGCAAACGAAATAGATGTGCAGTCGCCCGGTGCAGCACGTATCGGAATTAAAGCAAACGGAGGTGCGGGTGCATTTCTGTTTATGGAAAAAGCACAAGCAACCGATGCTGCAACAGTTTCGTATCGCACGGCAGGCCAGGCGAAATGGCAAACCGGCACATTAGGAAACAATGACTATGTAATAAATAATTTTCCTCTTGGCGCAAAAGCAGTTACTGTTTTAAGCAGTAATAATAATGTAGGTATAGGAACGGTTACTCCTGCTGCATCACTATCTGTTAAGAGTACTTCATTAAGCGGTATCAATACAACAGGTTCGTTTCAGATAGGTGAATCAAATACCACAAATTTAGTTTTAGATAACAATGAAGTGCAGGCCCGATTCAATGGAACAGGCTCCACATTGTTTCTTAACTTCTGGGGAGGAGGCATCAATATGGTTAATGGCGGTGGAAATGTTGGCATAGGTACAAGCCAAAGCACATCGAAGGTAACTATTGATGGACCGCAGTATTTATCCACTTTAACAACGCCCGCTCTTTTGCAACTGGGACTTGATAATTTTACCAATTTAAGTTTTGATGTTAACCAGGTGCAGGCTCGCAACAATGGAAGCGCAAGCAATTTATTCCTGAATCCTTATGGCGGCTACACTACTGTTGGTGGCTTGTTTGCTGCATCAACCGAATTACAGGTTGAACAGGGTTTGGGAAATGGAGCAACACATGGCTTGCGAATTCGTAACACCGGTTCAAACAATCATTACTGGACATTCTATACAACAGATGCAAATGATAATTTAGAATTAAATTATCTCGGCATTGCAAAAGCAAATATCAATGGCGTGTCAGGCGCATACACTGCCGTGAGTGATCGCAGGTTTAAAAAGGATATTGAAAAATCAGATAACGTTCTTGATAAACTAAACAAGCTTGAATTATTAAAATATCATTTCAATGAGCAAAAATCTACTGACAGAAAATTCTATGGAATGATTGCACAGGATGTAGAAAAATTCTTTCCTGAAGTGGTGTTCAATAACAAGCCTGATTCAGGCGAAAGCTACTACACTATGGATTATTCAGCTTTTGGTTTAATAGCAATTAAAGGGTTACAGGAAATGAATGTTGAAAATACTTCATTGAAAAATGAATTGAGTGATTTGAAAAAACAATTGACTGATATGAATGATTGCGTTCAGAGTTTATGCAATGCACAATCAGGAAAAATTGGCGAGGTTGCAATGCAACATTCACAGCTATTCCAAAACCAGCCAAATCCTTTCACCACTCAAACAGTTATCAATTATCAATTGAACAGCGGTGATGCCAATTCAAAAATCATAATCCGCGATTTGAGTGGTAATTTAGTTAAGCAAGTTAACTTAACGCAAACAGGCAAAGGGCAAGTAACTATAAATGCAAACGAACTTGCACAGGGAACTTATACCTATACGCTTGAGGTTAACAGAACAAGCGTTGATACAAAATTGATGGTGCTGGTGAAGTAAATCACAAAAAACACTTTCATTTATTGAGGTTGTTGCATAAAGAAGGTGTGTATGACAAATTGCACAAATTAACAACCAGTTGGTTAAAAGTCCTAAT
>JBDTRM010000194.1:0-38666 GCA_039931675.1 Bacteroidia bacterium
ATTCATTAGATAACACCCATGCGTAAGCCTGTAACAGCGAATCTTTAGTTCGCTTAAAAAAAATTATTGCCAAACTATTTTTCTGGAACCCAATAAAAACATCTACAAAAACAACATTGCAATATCCTCCTTATTCAACTTTTTCATAATATTTTTTTCTGTATCAATTAAATTTGATGCAAGTGTTTTTTTCTTTTCCTGTAGCTGAAGAATTTTTTCTTCTATCGTGTCTTTGCAAATCATTTTATAAGCAAACACGTTTTTCTTTTGACCGATGCGGTGGGTGCGGTCTATTGCTTGCCGTTCCACTGCTGGGTTCCACAAGGGGTCAACGAGATAAACGTAATCGGCTTCGGTTAAATTTATTCCAACACCACCTGCTTTCAGGCTGATTAAAAACACACGCACTGTTTCATTATTTTGAAATGTGTCAACACGTTGTTTCCTGTCAACCGTTTGGCCATCGAGATATTGATAGGGAATTTGAAGTTCTTCCAATTTTTGTTTTACCAAGTCAAGCATTTTTAAAAATTGTGAGAACACTAATATTTTATGATGACCTGCATTTTCATTTATCTCGCGAATCAATTCATCTAACTTTGCCGAATCGTTTCCGAAATCGTAAAGAGGGAAACGGTAGTTGTACCTTTTACTTTTCAACACTGTGTTGATTGAACCGAAAAAATCTGATTGTAAATAACATTGAATTATATTAGCCGCATGAAAAAACTGATCAAAGTTTTTCTTTATGCAGTTGCAACTTTCGTTGTGCTTTTTCTCTTGCTTTTTGCTTTCGTGTATTTCAATAAATCATATATCTTAAAAAGCATTACAGAACAGCTAAGTGAAACGCTTCATGCGGAAGTAACAGTTAAGGATTTAAGCATTACTTTATTCGATGATTTTCCGCGTGTGTCGCTAACGCTTGTAAATACTGAGGTTCATGATTCGCTTTATGCGATTTATCACACTTCACTTATCAGTGCTGAAAAAGTTTTTCTACAGACAGATGTGTTTCAGTTGGTTCAGAAAAACATAAAAGTGAATTCGTTTAAACTTAAAAATGCATCGCTCACGCTTTTTAAAACCCGGCAAGGTTATTCAAATGACTATATCTTTTTGGGAATAAAGAAAGATTCCGTGCCAATTGAAAAAAGCAAAAGTGCTGTTGATTTTGATATCAAAAAAGTGGGCTTTGAAAATGTAAAACTTTCAATGCGCGATTCGCTTAACGATAAAGATTTTTCTTTAGAATTTAAAAATATGCAAAGCCTGTTGTCAAAAACAAATACAAAAGTGCATGCAAACATTGTTGGAAATTTATTATTTAACGGATTAGGGTTTAATCTTCGTAAAGGAATTTTTCTTGAAAATAAAAATGCATTCATTAACTGGAATTTTGAATTTATTCCGGGTGCAAAAATGCTGAACATACTTCCTAATTCACTGCTGATTATTGATGAAAGTAAATTCCGGTTAAGCGGCTACATGACTTTTGCAAAACAACAAATACTCTTATTGAATATAAAGAATGAATCCGTGAGTTATGATTTGGCAACTGCTGTATTGACAAAAAAAATTGCAGGCAAATTAAGCAAGTTTAAATGGACAGGAACGCTCAACACGGAGGTAAATATTAAAACAAGGATGGATACTACAGGCATCCCACCTGATATTGATATTAAAGCGAAACCAACAGCAACAGGAATTAATGTGGTATTAGATTCACTTAGCATTGATGAAACAAAATTTAACGGAACATTTACCAATCACTTAAATCCTGACCTGCCGTCTGGTGACGACAACACGCAAATAATTTTTCAAAACCTCACCGCATCGTTTGAAGGACTTCCTGTTTATGGAGGTTTAATAGTAAACACAATTGATAATCCGCAATTGGTTTTGGCAATTGAATCATCATTTAATTTTAAAGATGAGAAAGACCTTGTTGATCAATCAACGCTTGCTTTAAAAAGCGGACATCTGAATTTACAGCTTAACTATAATGGTCCGGCAGTAAAATTTTATGACAAAAGCACAAAAAAATTTTTTGGAAAAATGAATGGCTCGTTAAATATTACTGATGGTGAAATGACTTATGTTCCAAGAAAATTTCTCTTCACCAAACTTAATACACAATGTTATTTTAATGAGTCAGATTTTAAAATTCAATCGCTGTCACTTAATCTGAATGGAAGCAACATTAATGCAACAGGTTTTATTGAAGAGTTAATTCCGTTTATTATGATTCCCGAAGCGCATACCGCTGCAAATCTTGATATCAACAGTAAGGAGTTATTTATTGATAAAATGATACAGCCTATTCACGTAGAAAAAATGCTACCGGCAATTAATAAAAAGGCAAAGCGCTCTATTGCAAATAAAGTGAATGACATAATTAAGTATCTTAATTTGGAAGCTAATTTACATGCAGACAAAGTCATTTTTAAAAAGTTTGCAGGAAATAATGCGCAGGGATTATTTGCAGTTACAACCGATGCGGTTTCGTTAACTGATTTTTCATTGAACAATTCAAGCGGAAAATATCTGCTTAATGCAGCGTTCACAAAAAAGGATGCAGCGCATCTTCAACTGAATGTAAAAGCTGATGTGAAAAATGCAAAAGCTAATGAGCTGCTCGCTTCATGTGATAACTTCGGACAGGATAAAATAACGGATAAGAATCTTGAAGGCACTGTAAATACTAATGTAACTTTTAATTGCCTGTTGGATAATAATTTGAATGTATTGCCTGCTACCATGACAGGTGATTTAAATGTGAATATAAAAGATGGTGAGCTTAATAATTTTGATGTGCTGGGTGAGATTACAAAATTTGTTTTCAGTGGCCGAGATTTTAGCAATATTACTTTTCAGGAAATAAAAAGTCACGCTGCGCTTAACGGATATGATTTAAAGATTGATCAGCTGGACCTTGCCTCAAGCGTAATGAGTATGCGGGTTAATGGCATTTATAGTTTTAAAAACAACACTGACATGAGCATTCAGATTCCCCTTAAAAATCTTGAAAAGAAAAAGGGAACGTATCAAATGACAGTTGACGATTTACGAAACTATACGGGAGCGAATATATTTTTACGCGCCCGAACAAAAGATGATGGTAAGGTTCATATCAGTTACGATCTATTGAAAAAATTCAGGCGTAACAAATAATTCGAAACAGTTTAAATAATTTGTGCAACGATAACACTTCAATCAATTATTCGCACATTGAAAAAATTGCTCTTGCTTTGCAACAGATGTTCAAATTGTGATTTTACCAATACAACTAATCTTTAACAACGATTCAAAATTCAAAAAGTAACCTGGCGATACAGCATGGAAAAGCTAAAACAATATTGGGAGAAAAAACCATTAACAGTTATTCTCGTACTTGGTGGATTTTTCAGATTAATAGCTGTGCTTTTTGCAAAAGGTTATGGAATGAGTGATGATCACTTCTTAGTTATTGAACCCTCGCAATCGTGGGTGGATGGTTATGATTATAATAACTGGATACCCTCAATTACAAAAGGTCTTACACAAGCCAGTGGCCATAGTTTGTTATATCCCGGTTTGCATTATTTATTTTTCTTATTCTGTAAATGGATTGGCTTGAATGACCCACAAATGAAAATGTATTTTGTTCGTTTTATACATGCCGTTTACTCTTTAATAGTAATTGTTATTGGATATAAAATCACGTTCAAAGTGGCCGGACAGAAATCTGCAAGCCAGGTTGGTTTGCTGCTTGCGATTGCTTTTTACATGCCGTGGTTAAGTGTTAGAAATCTTGTAGAGGTCGTTTGCATTCCGCCTTTGATATTGGCAACATGGTACATTTATAAATACGATTCAAAAAATTATAAAGCAGGTTTGTTTGCCGGCCTCATGCTGGGAATTGCATTTTCCATTCGTTTTCAGACAGCTTTGTTTATTGGAGGTTTCGGGCTTTCACTATTGCTAATGCAGCGATATAAAACCATTATGTATTTGATAGTTGGATTTGTTTTAAGCGTAAGCATTGTTCAGATTTCTACCGATATAATTGTATGGAAAAAACCGTTTGTTGAGTTTACAGAGTATGTTCGCTATAATATGGAAAACAGCGAAACGTATGGAGTAAGTTCATGGAATAAATATCTGCTGCTGATAAGTGGAATTTTAATTCCTCCATTAAGTCTGATTATAATTTTTGGATTTTTAAAAAGCTGGCGCAAACATTTACTATTGTTTCTGCCTGCATTTTTATTTTTTGTTTTTCACTCTGCATTTCCGAATAAACAAGAGCGGTTTATTTTACCTGCGCTTCCCTTTATAATAATTTGTGGAATCATCGGATGGAATGAATTGCTTGAAGCAACAGATAAACGTGGGCTTTATAAATTGACGCGAATAGCATGGATCGTTTTCTTTGTTTTAAATACCATTCCACTTATTGTGTTTTCTGCCTCATACAGCAAGCGCAGCCGGGTGGAGTCCATGTGCTATCTACATGCAAAAAACGATACGCAAACTATTTGTGTTGAAGAATCAATACACGATGGAGTTACTCTGCCCCCGCTTTTTTATCTTGGCAAATGGGGACACGTTTATGATTTAACTTCGGTGCGCACGATGGACACATTATTATGCGAAATGAAAGGCACTACATTAAAGAAAAGTTTACCGCAGTATGTTTTATTTAACCAGGAAGATGATTTGGAAAAACGCATCACAGCATTTAAAAAATATTTCCCCCACATTACTTTCGAAACAGAAATAGAACCTGGAATGATGGATATGTTGTTATATAAATTAAATCCGCATAATGCAAATTTTACCATTTACATTTACAAAATAAATTATGGTAAAGAGGAATGGGAAAGCATAAATAAAGCTCCATGCACCGAAGTGGAAATGCGTAAAACTATTGCGCCTAATACTAAATGATTAGAATACTCTTTTTAATTTTGCCGCACTTAAAATAATAGCAATGAAAATTTGTAAAATATAAATTGAAATAAATATGCAAACACAAGTTCAATATGTAAATGACAGTAAAGGAAACCTGCAAAGCGTTTTACTGCCGGTGAAGGAGTGGAAAAAACTGCTTAATAAAATCAGGACATTCGAGCAACAGCAAAAAGTTAAAAATGATTTGACTAAAGCATTGAAAGAAGTACAACTTATGGAAACCGGGAAAATAAGAAAACGCTCTTTTAAGGAATTGCTTGATGAGTTATGAAATAATATTTACCGAATTTTTGGCCATTAAAAGAAACACTTGGAAAATCAAATTATGAAAAATTACCTGTATTGTTCTTTTTATTTTTACTTCACTTAAAATTACACAATGAAAATTTGTAAAATCTGGATTAAAGACTGGGATCAGTTTAAAGATATTGAACTTGATTTTACAGACCCCGCGACAGGGGAACCTGCTGATAAGATTTGTTTTATCGGGAGTAATGGGACTGGGAAGAGTAAGTTGCTGGAATTGCTGGATACTTTCCTAAGTCATAATTTTTTGCAAGGAATCGGACTTTATCATTTAGTGATTTTTAAAATAAAATTCAATAATGAACACCTTTATTTGCTTAAATATCATGAAATAGCCACACCTTTACTTTTCAATAGCAATTTTGATGAAAAGCAAATCACGGAAGTTTATACGCAGGGAATAGGATTTGATAGAAATGTACGCCTTAGAAATGAATTTTCGAGAGATGAAACATATTCAAAACTAAGTGAGCTTAATTCAGAATTGTACAGGTTAGACATTAATAAATCTAACATAATTTTTGCTCCAATTGAATCTAATGAAAACACTTATATCAAAGTTGGCGATGTGCCGGAGGCTACCTTAAATGAAGCTTTGTCTTTATTTGTTCATAAGAAATTTTATCATAAGGTTTCAATTGATAACGTTTCCGAATTTTGGACCCAACTAATTTTCTTGCTTAAACAAAGAGAACAGAAATATTTATTGGACCAGGAATTAGATACGAACAAATCAAAACCAATTGAAGTTTTTAGAAATGAATTTGATCTCAACAATAAAAAACCACTTGAAGAACTGTCAAAGGTTTGGAATAAAATCTTAAAAAAATCTAATCTTGAATTTGATTATCAAAAAGCAAAAATTCCGGTTCAATTGAATGATAATTTACATGCGTACATTAAACTCTTAAATTCTGACAAAGTAATTCCATATAACTTACTAAGTACAGGAATACGCAACTACATCTTTCGCCTTGGTCACATATATTCTCTTTACTTCAATCGCGAAATTGATTCAGGTTTTCTTTTAGTTGATGAACCAGAAAATAGTTTGTTCCCCGATTTTCTTTTTGACATAATTGAAATTTATCAGGATGTATGTAAAGACAAGAGAGGAGTCAACAACACGCAAATGTTTTTTGCAACTCATAGTCCGATTGTTGCTTCTCAATTTGAAAAACATGAGCGGATTATTTTAGATTGGCAGGAAGATGGAACAGTTGTTTCTTATAAAGGCCAATCTCCGCGCGGAGATGACCCGACAGATATTCTCGCCAACGATTTTAATTCAAGAACGATGGATGATTACGGAACAAGTATGTTTGAAGAGTACAAAAAACTCAAATTGCAATTTGTGAAAGAAAAGGATGCAGATAAAAAAATGAAACTCGCTGGGGAAATTTCAAAACTCGGAACTGAATATAACTTTAGTTAATATGAAATTTCTCACCAAGAAAACTGATTCAGAAATTCTTTCAAAAAACTTAGTTTACAAAGTTGGGAGAACAAGAGAGAACAAGATCATCAAAAGCATATTGAATCGTGAACAAAATAATTTTTGCGCGTATCATGAGATTTACATGGATGATCACGACAGAATAGCAACTGATGTTGAGCATTTTAATAAATTTAAAAAGAACAATGATGATTACTATAATTACTACTCTGTTTGTGTAGCAGCACATAGATTAAAAACAAGTAGAGAAAGCAATAAAAAGTATAATGATATTGTTCAATCAGCAAAATTGAACCAAGTACTTTTTCAATCGCCATTGTTTTTTCAGAACAAGGAAGATTTTCAATCCAGGATAAAATATATTGAAGGACAATATATTCCTGTGGAGGACAATGATTATGAAGCAAAAGACTTAATAGAATTTCTTGGTTGGAACCAAGAACCGCTATTTAGTAAACGGAATAACCATATAAAGGAACTTGAAGGTTTTAATTTTTCAAAACAAGAACTTTTCGAATTCTTAAAAAAAGATCAGAAACGGATAAGCTTCCCAACAGCAATTGAAAGCAAATTCGGTATTGATTTATCAGAATTAATTTCTTCAAACATTTAATCACGCTTCAAAGCCAATCAACTCATCATTAAAAATAATTCCTAACTTTGATTACAATTAATTTCAAAGATTATGTCAAATGTTGAACTCATAAATAAGATTGCATTACTTCCTGACAATCTCAAGGAAGAAATTTCCAAATTGATTGATAGCTGGTTATCTGAAAACCCTTCGAAAAATAAAAGAATCCTTGGCCTCGCAAAAGGCAAAATCAGGTTAAAGGATAATTTTGATGACCCGATTGATGATTTTAAAGATTATCAATAATGAATTATTTACTCGACACTCATACGGTTTTAATTCTACAATCACTTTCTGAAAATTTAACTTTGATTACTAAGGATCGCATTTTAAGGAGTATGATTGCAAAATCTTAGGGTGATCAATTCATTTAAATTCAAAATTCAAAAAATATTTTTTATACTTTAAAAGGGATAAATTTATACAAGTGATTTAACCTTTCCCGATGTGTCGGGACAAACCTTAGTAGAAAACGATAACACACACAACAAAACCTTATTACCTTATTCTTATACTCTAAAGAAAATAAGGTAATAAGGTTGACTTAACTAACGGGCGGCACTTTTCTACTAAGGTTTCAGAATCCCTCCCGATAGCTATCGGGAAGCTATCGGGATAAGGTTTTTCATTCTAATGTTAGTATTGATTTATCCCGTTTGCTACATAATTTAATTTATCCGATAAGAATTTCATTATCATGAATCAATTAAAAAACTACGCCCTCGGCAAATGGACTGCCGGTGCAGAAGAAGGACAGACTTTATATAATGCAATTAATGGCGATGCTGTTGCGACAGCATCAAGCAAAGGATTAGACTTTGGTGCTATGTGCAATTATGCACGCACAGTTGGCGGACCTGTTTTGCGCAAAATGACTTTTCATGAGCGAGGAAGAATGTTGAAAGCGCTTGCAATTTATCTTGGCGAGCGCAAAGAAGATTTTTATAAAGTGAGTTGGGCAACCGGTGCAACACGCGCTGATAGCTGGGTTGATATTGAAGGCGGATTTGGTAACTTGTTTACTTACGCAAGTTTGCGCAGGCAGTTTCCTGATGAAACATTTTGCCTGGATGGTGATGTTGCCAAACTCAGCAAAGGAGGCAGTTTTATCGGTCATCATATTTGTGTTCCGAAAGAAGGAGTTGCCATTCACATCAACGCTTTTAATTTTCCTGTGTGGGGAATGCTGGAAAAAATTGCAGTGAATTTATTTGCCGGAGTTCCTGCGATTGTAAAACCTGCAACCATTACTTCATTTTTAACCGAAGCGGTTTTCAAAGAAATTATTGCAAGCGGTTTAATTCCCGAAGGAGCATTGCAATTGATTTGCGGAAGCGCCAACGGAATTATTGAACATGTTCAGAATGGAGATGTGGTAACGTTTACCGGAAGTGCAAGTACTGGAATGATGCTGAAAAAAAATCCACGCCTTACAGAGGAAAGTGTTCCGTTTAATCTCGAAGCGGATTCATTGAATTGTTGCGTGCTTGGCGAAGATGCAATTCCTGGAAGCACAGACTTCGATATTTTTATTAAAGAAATACATCGCGAGATAACAACTAAGGCCGGACAAAAATGTACAGCAGTGCGCAGAATTTTTGTTCCAGAACAATTTGTTGAAGATGTGCAAATTGCTCTCGGCAAGCGTTTGCAGACTACAGTAATCGGTGACCCGAATGTGGAAGGAGTGCGCATGGGTTCGCTTGCAGGTAAATCGCAAGTGAAAGAAGTGACTGAAAAAATTGCATTGCTTGCTAAGTCACAACAAATCGTATATGATGGGCGTGAGGCTATGGAATTAAAAGGTGGCGATAAATTGAAAGGTTCGTTTTTGGCTCCCGTTATTTTTCTGAATGAAAATCCTTTTAAAAATTTGGATGCTCATAACGTAGAAGCATTTGGTCCCGTGAGCACCATAATGCCATATAAAACCATTGATGATGCGATTCAACTTGCAAGAATGGGCAAAGGTTCATTGGTAAGTTCAATCATTACATCCGATTCAAAAATCGCTAAGCAATATGTGCTTGGTTCGGCAAGCATGCACGGACGTATTTTAGTTTTGAATAAAGATTGCGCCAAAGAAAGTACAGGTCATGGTTCGCCAATGCCTTTGCTTGTGCATGGTGGGCCGGGACGTGCAGGTGGTGGTGAAGAGATGGGTGGCAAGCGTGGCGTGTTTCATTATTTGCAGCGCACTGCCATACAAGGCTCACCCGGCATGTTAACTGAGATTACCAACGTTTATCAATACGGTGCCCCATACAAAGAAAAAGATGTGCATGTGTTCCGCAAGCATTTTGAAGAATTGGAAATTGGCGAAACTGTTATCACTGCAAAACATACTGTATCTCAAACTGACGTCACCAATTTTGCAAATGTAAGCGGTGATAATTTTTATGCACATACCGATGCAACAGCATTAGAAGGAACCATTTTTACAGAGCGTGTTGCTCATGGTTATTTCGTTTTATCAAAAGCAGCCGGACTTTTTGTGGATGCAAAAAAAGGACCTGTGTTATTGAATTATGGTTTGGAAGAATGTCGTTTCACAAAACCTGTTTACCCCGGAATGACTATTGGCGTTCGCTTTACAGTAAAAGAAAAAGTGGACACAGAAAAACGCACACCCGAAGATGTTGCCAAAGGCATCGTAAAATTTTTAGTGGATGTGTATGATGAAACCGGAGAGACTGTTGCTATTGCGACTATACTTACTATGGTGAAGAAGTTGAACCAGGAATGAGAATTGAAAAACTATTTCTATATTTGAATAAGTTACAATGAATGAAAATTACAAATCAAAATATCGCAGAGAAAATTCAGAATTATCTTCAGCAGAAAATATCACGTGCAGAACTAATAGATTGGGCTGAAAATACTTTAATTGAAAATGAATTTGAAAACAAACAGTCAAGAGATATTGTTGCGCAGCTTGGCGTAGCGGATGTAAGAGCATTTGGTTTGCAGTGGGAAGATTTTTACGATGCTTTGATTGTTGACCAACGTAAAAATGAAAAAAGAATCCCATGGGAGCAGGCGAAAGAAAGATTAAATAGAAAAAGAAAATTGGAGAATTAGTTGGTTTTAATCCAATACACATGAAAAAGTTTATCACTCTTTTTGTTTTAATAATTTTTACTTGCACAGTTGATGCCCAGTTAGTGCATCAATGGTCTTATGGTTTCGGTCATGGATATAGCAACGAGGTTAAAGCAATGTGTTTAGACAGTCAAAGCAATTTAATTTTAGCCCTATGGACGGGAGACACTACACATGTTGATATTGATCCGGGACCCGACTCGGCATTCTTTTATGGCAAATCTACGGGTGACATAATGAATATTGCTAAATATGATAAGAATGGAAATTTTAAATGGATTAAACGCATTGAAAGCACAACTTTAGGTTATATTCAATGTTATCAAATTAACGTTGATGGCAATGGCAATATTTACTTGGTTGGAAACTTCAGTGGAACAATTGATGTTGATCCTGATACAGGTTCATACTTGCTAAATGGGGGAAGAACGTTTATTTCAAAATATGATTCCTTAGGAAATTTATTGTTTGCCGGACAAATTGTTGGAAGTCAATGTGTGGCTCCTTATGGTTTTGATAGCGAAGATGATGGTACATTTTACCTGGCTGGTAGTATTTCTTGTGGTTCAGCAAATTTCAGTTTAAATGGAGGAACAAATATTCTTAGTTCCTCCGTATATAAACCGTTTATAGTTAAATATAATCCTGATGGAAGTGTAAACTATTCTAAGTTATTACAAAGTGCGGGAGGTAGTGCATGTAATGATTTTGCAGGGAAAATTAAAATTGACCAGGATAAAAACTTGTGGGTTACCTTTTCAACATGTGTATCATTTGACTATTCAAGTATTGGAACATATCTGCCTGCTGGTGATGTAATTGCCAAGTACGATTCTTTAGGCAACCTAATACTTGCCAAATGGATTTGCTCATGGTCTGTAGATCATACAATTTATAATATCAATTGTGATGTCAACAATCGTGTTGTTATTTCAGGCGGTTTGCATACTACTATTGATGCCAATCCGGATTCAGGCACTTATATCCTCAATTGTAATTCTGGAAACCAGAGTTTCTATATAATATTTGATAGTACAGGAAGTTTTATTACTGCTAATACTTTTGGATTGCAAACTTCATCCTACTTAACGAATGCAGTTCTTGATGATAGCGCTAACATAATTGTGTCAGGTTTTTTTGCATCTGATTTTATGCCAGAAGGAACATCCGGTATTTCTCAGGTTACTTGCAGCGGTGTTGGCGATATTTTCATCGGTAAGTTTAACTCAAATAATAAGAATATTTTCCTGAACAGAATTGGTGGAGAGACTTCATTAGATTGGGCAAGACCAGTTATCTTAAATAAAAATGAACTATATATTGGTGGAATGTATAGCGGTAATGCAGACTTCGACTTTTCAAATAATATTGTTTACCATTATGCTACAGGCTATACAGATTTTTTTATTGCGAAGTATTTATTAAACGAAACTTCCAATCGAATAACTGGAAATGTATTTACCGATTATAATAATGACAGTTTGAAAAATGTAGACGAATATGGATTGAGTGATGTAATTATCCGATTAAACCCGGGTCCGAAATTTTATTCAACATATCCTAATGGAGATTACTCCATTTATGTTGATACGGGAACATATACACTTTCTATTCCTTCTCCTCCAGTGTATTATCAGGATGTTAATCCACCTCAAAGAGCTGTTGACTTTTCTTCATCTTCTCAAATTGACAGTTCAAATGATTTCGGAATAGTTCCTCTTGAAAACATTAATGATTTGCGAATTGATGTTACAAACATGCAACCGTGCCGACCAGGATTCCCTGTTGATTTTATGATTACATGCAAAAACAAAGGAACCGTGCCATTGCCGGCTTCAATACAATTACAATTTGATACGGCTTTAATTTTTTCTTCTTCGTCATTACCCGAAGATTCAACTAATCAAAATATAATTTATTGGAATTTAGATACTGTTTTCCCTTCACAGCAAAATTCTTTTATTGTTCACTTCACCCTGCACCCTGCAACAGCAAATGGTATTTTACTTAATTCAATAGCAACCGCTTTTCCAGTAGCTGGTGACGCAACACCTTCAGATAATATTGATTCACTGAATAATATTGTTACAAGCAGTTATGATCCGAATAGTAAAGCGGTGAGTAGAAATTGGGTAACTCTTCAGGAAGTGCAGGATACAGTTTACGTTAATTATATTATACGTTTTCAAAACACAGGAACAGATACTGCTTTCTTTGTAAATATAATTGACACCTTGAAAAGCAAAATTGATCTTGCATCATTTGAAATGCTTTCATCAAGTCATCCCTGCACTTGGCATTTAGAAAACAGGGATGTGTTGTTTGCATTTAAAAATATTAACCTGCCTGATAGTAACATCAATGAACTTGCAAGCCATGGTTTTGTCAAGTTTCGTGTAAGACTTAAAAACACTTTGCCTATTGGCACCGAGGTGCATAACAAAGCATATATTTATTTTGATTACAACCAACCCGTTGCCACTAATATTGCTGTAACTACAGTTATAAACCTTTCGTCAATTGAAGAGTTAAATGATAAAACCGCAATTGAAATTTATCCCAATCCAAACAACGGAAACTTTACGCTTCAACTGAATAACTCTCCACATAAAAATCTTACAATAAAAATTACTGATCAATTAGGCAGAATCGTTTTTGAGAAAAACTATCATGATTCATCAACAGAAATTTCAATTGTCTTAAAACAAATTCCGCAAGGCATTTATAATTTGATGATGAATGATGGGGGTCAAATCATTTCTAAAAAAGTTTGTGTAATGAGATAAGCAACAAGCCAACAACATTAATTTTTATCTTTGATGAAAATTAGAATCACAATGAATGCAATACGAAGAATACAAAAGCCTGTTAATGGTAAATTGATTATTGAAGTACCCGAAGATTTTGAGAATAAAGATTGTGAAATTATTGTCCTGAAAGCAGTTGAGGAAGAGATAAAGAACATGGGTAATGAAGCAGAACCAACTCGCTATGAAGTTTTACAGCAGTTCAAAGGCATTGTGAAAGACTCTACTTATCAAGTCAATGAAGATGATGTTTACAATCAATAAAAACATTTGCTCATTAAACTTTTCCAACCTTTGATGCAGATTTTGAAACTCCATGCAATAATTAAAAACTTATTTTATGAAAAAACTATCATTACTCGTCCTCACATTATTTACAATCCAATTTTCATTCGCTCAAACTCCATCATGCTGTTCGCCAAGCGCCACGCAGGAGTTTGCCATGTTATCAAAAAACGAATCTTTTATTGCATCGCATCTTGCTCCGTTACCTTTTAAATTTGAAGGCGGTAAAGGGAAAATGATCACCATAAAAACTGCCGGAGCAAAAGCTAATGTTTATGAAGTGAAAGCGGCAAAGTCAACAAAGAATTACCTATTCGTATTTCATGAATGGTGGGGACTAAATGATTACATCAGGCAAGAAGCAGAACGTTTACAAATGGAGTTAGGAAATTTAAATGTTATTGCCATTGATTTATATGATGGACAAGTAGCTGTTAATCCTGACTCTGCTGCAAAAATTATGCATGGCATGAAAGACGAACGTGCACGTGAAATTATAAACGGTGTAATTAAATATGCGGGTAAAGATGCGCGCATTTCAACCATTGGCTGGTGCTTTGGCGGAGGCTGGAGTATGCAGGCTGTCTTGATGTGTAAGACACAAGCGGTTGGTTGTGTGGTTTACTACGGTCAACCCGAACTGAATCCTGATAAATTAAAATCACTTAACTGCAGCGTGCTTGGTTTGTTTGCAAAGAATGATGACTGGATTAATCCTGCCTTGGTCGAAAGATTTGAAAAGGTTATGAAGAACACCAATAAAAGACTTACAGTAAAAAGTTACGATGCAGTTCATGCCTTTGCAAATCCAAGTAACCCTAAGTATGACAAAGTTGCTGCTGAAGATGCTCATGCCCGCGTGCTCGAATATTTATCAGGAATTTATGGCAAACGTTGATGCGTTATTAATCAGCTATAAGAAAAACGGAAACCCATTTTAACGAGTGGGTTTTTTTATTTGCCAAAGAACAATTGTGCCAATAGCTTTTATAGATTAGCATCAAATTTAAATGGGCGATGTTTTATGAAGTGGCTTAAACGGATTTTTCTCTTTTTGCTTATCACTGTAGTTGGAGCATTGGTGCTCGTTTTTATTTTCATATCACCAATTACAAAATATGTAATTGAAAAGTATGATAAAGAATATACCAATCGCGAAATCACAATGGATAAATTGTGGATCAACATACTAACGGGCAGTATGCGCATCAGCGGATTAACTGTTTATGAAGAAAACGGCAAGGACAAATTTTTTACGGCTGATGAATTATATGCAAACATAACAGTGAATAAAATTTTTGCTTCGCAATATGAAATAACAGAAGCATATTTTAAAAACTTTTCATGCACAATTATACTTGACGGCAAGCAATTCAACTTTGATGATATTCTTAAAAAGCTTGCATCAACTGGACCGGAACCCAAAAACGTAAAAGAAGCTCCGATAAAATATTGGCTTAAAAATCTGAAGATTGAAAACAGCACAATCATTTATATCAATAAAAAAATAAATCATGAAATTGAAATCAATAAACTTAATGTATCAAGCAAATTAATTGCCTGGGATAAGAATGACCTGCTGTTCGATTTAAGTTTAGCTTTTAAAAGTGGTGGAACGGTTAAAGGACAATTTGCCGGAAACATTGCTACACTTGCCTATAGCATTAATGCCGATGTTGAAAAATTCGGATTGCATGCATGGTTCCCATATCTCAAAGATTTTATGAATGTAAAGGCATTGGAAGGAAACATAAGCACCAACCTTTTATTAAAAGGAAATTTTAATGAACCGCAAGCTCTTGCTGCTAAAGGAAAATTCAACATGAGCGATTTTTCAGTTGTTGATCCGCTTGACAACCCAATGATGACCTGCAAGTCATTTGATGTCGGAATTGATTCCATTAACGTGAAAAATGGTTTGTATAACATGCAGCAAATTTCATTTACCGAACCGTATCTGATTTTTGAAATGTATGATAACGGAAATAATTTTTACCGCCTGCTTAATGATACAACACAATCTGCGGCAGAGGCTGTTGCAAGAGGTGAGGCCGATGCCAACCTGTTTGCAATGATGGCTGGTTATGTGGAGGATATCACAAAAAATTATGTGGTTACTAATTACAGCGCTAATAATATGATCATCAAAAACGGCCACATGATTTTTAATGATTATACTTTGCATGAAAAATTTCACATGGATTTGGAGCAAATGGAAATGAATGCAAAAAATCTTCGGAGTACTAATGAAAGTATAAATATGCAGGCAAAATCAACTATGAATCAATCGGGAAAATTGGTAGCTGATTTAAGTTTAAATCCGCAAGATTTCAGCGATCTTGATTTTAATTATTCAGTAAACGAAATGCGTGTAAGCGATTTTAATCCTTACATGGTGTATTATGTTGCCTTCCCATTTTTAGATGGAATAGTTGAATATAAAAGCACCAATAATATTAAGAATCATTTTCTGAAAAGCACCAACAACTTAACGGTAATGAGTGTGCAATTGGGCGAAAAAGTAACTAAAAACCCATTGTATAAACTTCCGATAAAACTTGCCGTTTCATTGCTTAAAGATAATAAAGCAAATATCAAATTGGATATTCCTGTAGAAGGTGACTTAAGTGATCCGAAATATAAAATTGGCAAAATAATTTGGCAGGTTTTAAAAAACTTATTGATAAAAGCAGCTACTGCTCCATATAAATTACTTGCAGGAATGTTTGGCGGAAAAGAGGAAGAGATGAAAGAAATTAAATTTGAATATCTTCAAAATGACATTACAGATGATCAATATAAGCGATTGAATAATGTCGCAAAAGTTTTACAGTCCAAACCTGAGCTTGAGGCAGAATTAGTGCAAGTAAACAACATTGAAATGGAGAAGGAATTTCTTGCAGTATTTGAAATGAAAAAGCAATTTTATTTTTCAAAAAATTCAAACGTTATGCAAGATAGTTTATCAATAGAAGCTCTTGATACCATTAAGCAAACAGATGTTCATGATTCATTATTTATTCAATTTGTAAATTCGAAGGCTACCGGTGTAGATGCATTAACTCCGTTCCAGGATAAGTGTAAAAAAATAATCGGTGAAGAAAATTTGACAGAAATGGTATATAGCAAAATGAGGGCACGGAATAACTTAATTTTGAATTACCTTCAAACAAAACAAATTCCTGCAGATCGTTTTCGTGTAATCAATACGTCTAATCAAAAGGAAGCAAACACACAAACAGTTTCTAAATATCTTATAAACTATTTTACGGATAATGGTGAGGGCGCAAATGTTAATAGTAATGCAAATAATGAGAATAAGTAAATGTTCTTTTTCATCTTGTATTAACAATACCTACATTTATTTTTTGAAAAATTCTTTATGAAAAAAATATTGCTGTTGTCCTGTTTTTGTTTTTTGATTTTTCAAACTCATGCACAAAAATTTCTTACGCTTACAAAACCCGGTTTTAATAACCGCCTGAGATATCATACCGGTGATGTGGTAGGTTTCAAATTGAAGAGCGACAATAGAAAATACAAGGGGCCTATCGCATTTGTAACCGACTCAATGGTTGCCATAAATGACAGCAGTACGATTTTATTGAGTGATGTAAAAGTTTTTTATGATTATGAGAAAGGTGCAGGGGCCCGCTTTGGAAGCAAGCTTTTACTTACTGCAGGAATATTTTATGGTGTAATTGTTTTGGTTAACGGAAGCCTTGCTCACTCAGGCGATTTGAAAAACAACACCAATGCTGTTGTAATTGGAAGTTTGATTGGTGGCGGATTATTACTCTTGCCTTTTACACATCGCAGATTCAAAATAAATCACAATAGGTGGTTGAAAGTGATAGATGTTACAATCACTCCATATTCAAATTAAATCATTTTATTGATTTAAAAATCCCCTAAGCGCATTATCATATTCTTTGTAAGATGAAAGATTAGCATGATCGCCATCTTTAAAAATCAATATTTGTTTTTTAGAATTGATAGCTGCATTTAAAGTTTCGGCTTGCTCCACCGGTATCACCTCATCTTTAACACCATGAAAAATTAAAACAGGCATTTTTAATTGTGATGCTTTTGAGAGCGAGTTGAAATCATACTTCAATAAAAACTGCGGCCATAAATATGGATGATGTTTTTTGGCAACATTAATCACGCTGGTATATGGCGATTCCAGGATCAGACCCAGCACGTTATGCCTTGCAGCCATTTCAACAGCAACACCACTACCAAGCGAGCGACCATAAATAAAAATTTCAGCATCAGAATACCCATTTGATTTTAAATAATTGTATGCAGCTTCGGCATCGTTATAAAAACCCTGTTCAGAAAAAGTGCCTGTGCTTTTCCCATAGCCCCTGTAATCTATCATTAACAGGTTAGCGCCATAATCTATAAATTCATTGGCAATTGTTTTCCATTGATTTAAGCTTGTTCCGTTGCCATGAAAATATAACACAACTTTTTTATTCTCTTGACGAGTTATATAAATGCCATTTATAGTTTCGCCATCTGATGTTTTTAAAAACACTTCTTTATCATCGGATGAAAGATTGAAATTAAAATCATGCGGAAATTTTTGCGGAAAAAACAAAAGTTTATCCTGGTAGATATATGCGCAAATCAGCACAAGCGCATAAAGAATTAAAAGGGAGATTAAAATGAATTTAATCATAAGAGGGGGAAAACGATATGCAAGTAACTTAAAAATTCAGAAGAGAAAAAATTAACGCAGAAGCAATGATATTTTTATTTGTGGCTAATGTTTTTTCACCAGACACAGAAAGCACCTCCAATGGTTGGTGAAAAAAACACCAACCATACACGTACGGCAGACGTAAATATAATCCCATATAAAATAAAAAAAACGCCCTGATCATTTTCAGAGCGCTCTTAAATTAATTTACTAAAAATTATTTTTCAGGATTCAATACAAACTGCTTATAGCTTTTCATATCAAAATATTTATTTGCAAGATTTTTTAAATCATCTGATGTAAGTGCATTTACCCAATCATTGTATTGGGCGATCTCATTAACGTCTTCATTGTATTCTGCACTTTGCGAAATCACCTGCAGCCAGAAGCTGTTTTCCTTTAATAATGTTTCGCGTTCGCGGATCAAGGTTTCTTTAACCTTTGTCATGTTAGCTGCATCTGTTCCTTTTTGTTTTACATCATCAATTACATCCATTGCAGCTTTTATAAGCATTTCAACATTGCCCGGGGCGCAGCCAAAACTGATTGTGATTTTATATTCGCCTTGAGGATATTTGGTCATTGACGGATTACAACCTACACCATATACCCCGCTTTTATCTTCGCGCAAACTTTCACGCAGTTTAATGCTCATTAATTTTATCAATGCAATCATGCGTAAACGTTCTTTGCGAATGTTGTTGAAATCACCGGTAAAAAATAAATTCACCTGGCTTTTGGGTTCAGTGCCTTTTAATACTGTTTTACTTATGTTTCCCTGGGGAGGCTTTATACCCAAGTCTTTAAAGGCATCTTCGCGATTTGTTGCAGGTAATGCACCAATGTAATTTTCAATCAGCGGTTTTATTTTATTCTTGTCAAAGCTTCCCACGAAAGTGAAAACAAAACCATTTGCATCAGCAAAGCGGTCTTTGTAAAACGAATAAATCTTATCAAGATTTGCTTCTTTTAAAAGTTCAAGCGTAAACGGGCGTTCACGATAATTATAACTTGCCATGACGTAGCCAACTGTATCACGAAAAACTGACATAGGGTCTGAAGAACGGTTTTGAAGCATGGCACTTTGCTGCTGCATCATAGATGTGAACATGGTTTCATCTTTGCGTGGTTGCGTAAAATAAAGATAAATGAGTTGCATCATGCTTTCTAAATCGGCAGGCGAAGCATTGCCCCTGAATCCCTGGTGTAACTCGTCAATATACGGACCAACGTCCACCACTTTTCCTTTCATCATTTTATCTAAAGCCGTTGCATCAAAATTGCCCACCCCTGATTCGCCAATAATGTAAGATGCCATTTCAGCCGAAATATAATCAGCATCGGACGCAAGTGAAGAACCACCGAAAGAATAAGCATTAAACATAACCTGGTCATTTTTAAAATCAGTAGGTTTCAAAAAAACGCGTACACCATTTGATAAAATTAATTCGGTGATGCCATACGTATCATTATTTTTCTCACTCACTATTTTTCCTGCCGTTGGTTTTACGGCAAGCAAAGGTTCATTTGTTGTTTTATCTTCATAAGCTGTGATGGGCGTGGCCTGTGCAGTTTTCACAAAATTCTTTACCTCATCATCACCCGGAATTTTCAAAGTTGTTTTATCAGGCGCCATTATGGTCACAACTAAATTTTCGCCATTGGGCGTAATCCATTCTTTTGCAAAAGCGTTTACCTCTTCTAATGTGATGGTGGGCAGATATTTTTTGTACAACTCATATTCATACGCAATGCCCGGAATACATTCCTGGTTCAAAAAATTCCTGATATATTCCTGGATCAATTGTTTTGATTCTGTTTTGTCGCGTTCGTTATAAGAAGTTTCCATGCCGCGCAATGTTTCTTTTTTCTGGCGCTCGAATTCGCCTTTAGTAAAACCGAATTTTTTTACACGTTCATTTTCAGTAACCAATGTTTTAATTCCTTTTTCAATGCCATCTTCTTTTACCACTGCAAAAGATTGGTAAGCATCCTTAGTGCGAACCATTGAAGACTTACCAGTGAATGCAAATACAAAAGGAGCATCAGCTTTTTTCTGCAACTCGGCCAGTCGTGAATTAATCATTCCGTTATAAAGTTGCTGTGCAATTGACTTGCGATATTCGCCTTCGGTAATAGTTTTTTCAGCAGGCAATTTATAATTGAGCTGAATAATTGTGTATGGCGATTCTTTATCAGTTGCAGTTGCCACCATCATTTCTTTTTGATCGGGCACAGGCCAAGATTTTAGTTGTTGTGCATTTTTACTTTTGGGAATACCACTGAATTGTTTTTTCAACATGGCTTCCATTTTGTCCACATCAATATCACCAACAATAAAAACAGCTTGCAAATCAGGGCGATACCAGTTATGATAAAAGCTTGTTAGTGTTTCATATTTGCAGCCTTCGATAATTTCTTTTTTACCTATTGGCAGGCGATCGGCATAGCGGGAATCTTTAAATTCAATTGGCCACACCTTGCGTTGCATCCGTTCCTGCGCACCCTGGCCGAGCCGCCATTCCTCTACAACCACACCGCGCTCTTTATTAATTTCAACAGTATCAAAACTTACATTGTGCGCCCAGTCTTCTAAAATCTGCAATCCTTTTGTGATAAATTTTTCAGTATCGGTTGGCACCTGAAGCATGTAAACAGTTTCATCAAAACTTGTGTAAGCATTTAAGTCAGCACCAAATTTTGTTCCGATAGATTCAAGATAGTCCACCAGTTCGCTTTTCTTAAAATTTTTGGTGCCGTTAAAGCACATGTGTTCACATAAGTGTGCAAGCCCTTGCTGCTCGTCATTTTCGGCAGTGCTGCCTGCATTTACAGCCAAGCGCAATTCAACACGGTTTTCGGGTTTCTTATTTTTACGGATGTAATACTTCATGCCGTTAGGCAAAGTTCCTGTGCGAATAGCGGGGTCAACCGGAATTTTATTTTCGAGAAATGTGGTTTGGCTAAAGCCAATGTTGAAGCATGCTATTAAAGCGACAATTAATAAAAGATTCTTTTTCATAAGCGAGATTGTTTTGGAGTGAGTGACAGGTTTAATAAATTGTAGTGTAAGAGTACAAAAAATTATTATTTACATAACAAATATGGTCTGGCAGAAAGATTATTGTTATTTTTGAATTACAAAAATTAAATAACATGATACAGATAGATGAAATACTGAAACTTAGTATTGAAGAAAAAAAAGAATTAATAGAGAAATTATGGGAAAGTATCCCTGAAGAATCTTATGATGTTCCTCTATGGCAAGTTGAAGAGGGAAAGAGAAGGCTTAAAGAAATTGAAGATGGTAAATCTACGTTTACAGGTTGGGATGATTTCAGGAAAGAACTTGTTCAACATCATCTGAAAATCAATGAAAGTAAACCTTGACACGAATTCTAAAATTGATTTTGGCATGAGCCAGGTATGTTAGCTTCATATTTATTTTATTGTTGCGGTGCAACTATGTATTTTTTAATTTTTTCTGTCCATAATAAATATCCCTTTCCATTTAAATGAATTTTATCTCCTGAATCATACTTTGGATTAAGGCTGTCACCTTCCACAAAATATGAATATAAATCAATATACTCCACTTCTTCTTTTTCACTTAAATTCTTTAAATACTTATTAAAGGCTTTTATGTTTTCTATTGCTGGCCTTTTTGTTCCCCATACATTTAAACTCGTTGGAAATAAACTCTGAACATAAATTTTAGTTGAAGGTGTTTCTTGTTTTACTTTATGTATAATCTCATAATAGTTCATTTTTACAGAGTCAAAAGCATAATTGCGAAGTATATCGTTAGTGCCAATCTCTAAAAATATTTTCTTTGGTTTGCTCTCTATAATTTCATTAAGACGCAATAAAAGACCTTTGGTAATATCTCCGTTTATTCCCCTGTTTTTAATTCGTGGATTTTTAAATAGTTCATCTAATGGAAAGTTTTCCGTGAATGAATTTCCTGCAAAGATAATTTCGTTTGAATCATTTGGCAGAAACTTAAACACTTCATTTAATCCCAATTCATAAGTCACAGGTTCAGGCTGATTGTAAGTTATCAGTTCTTTCTTCTTTTCCTGTTTTTGTATTTCGTATCTTCCGATTATCTTCTTTATAACATACAAGCCAAAAATCAGGTTAAGAATTACGGAAATAATTAAAAGTCGTTTCATCTGCTTAGTAAGATTGTATTTATGTGCCTTATTGCTGATTTCATATTAATTAATTTTTGAGCTTTTGAACCGCAGCTTCCATTTCATAACTCTTTTTTCAATTAAGTAATAAGAAGTAACAGCTACTATAAATGTAAGTAAAATATTTTGCGGGGGATTTTGAATCCATAATTCTCCACCTGTACCTGTGCGTAAAAACAAACCTTGCCATACATAAATTCCGTAAGATATTTTGCCGATGAATGATAGAGGTTTCCATTCTAAAAAATCAGCGAGTAATGAATTTTGCTTATTAAAAATATAAGACAGTATCATTGCAAAACCCATAGCCTGTATAATAAAAAGATATTGAAACAAAGAGAGTGGAATTATAAATGCAGAAAGTATCAGCACCATTGCAATCAACATTGACAGGGGCTGGCAAACAATATTTTTCAATCGCTCATTATCATGAAAATTAAAAACTGCAAAAACACTTCCAATCATAATGGGCGCAATGGCAGGTAAAAAGAAACGGTGTGTTTTAAATACATCTTTAAATAAATGAATTTCGTTTTGATATAAAATTTCCAAACCTGGAATAACATTAATGGTAATTAATGCTAAAAGGATAAATAATAATGCAGTGATGAGAATTCCATTTTTACGAAACAGTAAAACTACCCAGGGCCAAAAAATATAGAACTGTTCTTCGACAGCGAGCGACCAAGTATGGCTTAATTCCGACAACCCGAATTTATTCGGCAAAAAGTTATAGCAATAAAAAATTGAGGCAAACAATGCATAAGGTCTGTAATCAATTTGCGATGTTATCATCAAAACAAAAATGATGAAGTATAAAAATACAAGTGGAGGAAGTAATCTTAAAAAACGCCTGATGATAAAATTGCGGTAAGATATTTTTCCTGTTTGCAATTTTTCGCGAAGCAATAAAGTAGTGATTAAAAATCCACTGATTACAAAAAAAATATTTACACCCACATCGCCTGATATCGAATGCCAGATGCGTTGAGTAAAATCATCCCGCAATAAAACATCATAAGCACCAAGATGCGTAAGCATCACCATGATGATGGATAAAGCCCGCAAGCCATCAAAGCCTTTGATGTAGAAAGGTGTTGAATGCTTGATAATGGATATTGGGCTTTCGGCCATGATGTGGCAAATATCTCATTTCTAACTTCTGTATTTCAAAACCAATTCTTGAATCAGAAACCAATTGCTAATATTGCGAACATCAACATACAATTAGAATAAAGTTTGCATTTTCGTAATCGAAGAAGAAATAAAAATCATTCGACAAAAAAATAAATGAACAGCAATCAACTTATATTTTACTCCACACCGCAAGGCAATGTAAAGGTGGAGGTTTTTTATAAAGGAGAAACTTTTTGGCTTACACAAAAAGCAATGGCAACATTGTTTAGTGTTGAAGTGCCTGGCATAAGTAAACATCTCAAAAACATTTTTGCTACAGATGAACTGGCAGAAATTTCAGTTGTTTCCAAAATGGAAACAACTGCCGCGGACGGCAAACAATACCTCACAACCTTTTATAATTTGGAAGCCGTTATAGCAGTTGGTTACCGCGTCAACTCAACACAGGCCACTCAATTTCGCATTTGGGCAACTAATACATTGAAAGAATTTATCACTAAAGGTTTTGTGTTGGATGATGAACGGCTGAAACAGGGGAAAACTTTTGGTAAGGATTACTTTGATGAACTGCTTGAACGTATTAGAGAAATACGTGCAAGCGAACGCAGGTTTTATCAAAAGATAACCGACCTGTATGCGTTATGTGTTGATTACAATAAAGAAGACCCAACTACGAGAGATTTTTTTGCTTCAGTTCAAAATAAACTGCATTGGGCTATTACCGGGAAAACCGCTGCCGAAATAATTTACACAGAAGCCGATGCCACGAAAATATTTATGGGATTAAAAACATGGAAGCAAGCGCCAAAAGGAAAAATTTTGAAAAGCGATGTATCGGTTGCGAAAAATTATCTCAACGAAGAACATATCAAAGAACTTAACCGCATTGTATCTGCTTATCTCGACCTGGCTGAGAATAATGCACAACGCAGTCAACTAATGTACATAAAAGATTGGAGCAAATTTCTGAGCAATTTTTTGCAGCTATCTAACTATCCTATTTTATTAGACAAAGGAAAAGTAACCATGCTCGAAGCCAAACTGAAAGCAGAGCAGGAGTTTGATAAATACAGGGTGATACAGGATAGGAATTACGAATCGGATTTTGATAGGGAGATAAAAAAGTTGGAAGGGAAAAAATAAAAATTGATACCATCGTATTATAACAAGCCCAATAATTCAAAAGTGAATTTTACAGAAAAAGAAATATTAACCCGTCTTGATTTAGCGCATAGTGGGATTCCATGCGCTGACTATCCGGTTGGGAAGAGCGGAGATATT
The DNA here is from genome assembly GCA_039931675.1 of Bacteroidia bacterium. Classification (GTDB taxonomy): domain Bacteria; phylum Bacteroidota; class Bacteroidia; order AKYH767-A; family OLB10; genus JAEUTH01. The sequence goes on from JBDTRM010000194.1 coordinate 24,869, forward strand.
AAATATAATTTCTTTCTCGACTTAGAACATGGATATTGTGAAGTAGCTGGAAGTAGAATTCATCTTTATGGCGACTCGATAATATGGGCTATTGTTTTTGAATTAAATGGTTACCATAATCGCAGAGGTTCGGCTGACATAGAACTATATTATATTGGTAACTGTATTGATTATCCGATAAGCAAATATCCTGAAAGAAACTATATCACTAACTCAACTCAGATTGTCCTAATCTCTCCGGAAGAATATGAAAGAATAACAAATAAAGAAGGTACAGATATGGAGTTGTTTGAATTAATCAGTTCATCAGCCTGTGAAGTGAAAATTCGTAATAGTAAAATCAAAATTGAGCATGACTTTTCAAAATATGAAAGTTTAGGAATAGAACTTCGAGACTACGATAATCCCAATAATTTAATTGGCTTTGGAGATTTAATCAGATACATACATGAAACCAATCCAACTGTAATTAACGCAACAGAAGAAGAAATTGAAATGCAAATCCCGAAAGATATCCCTAAGCTAATGACCATAGATCAGTTTCATTTTTTGAGTGCATACAAGAAAGATAATCCCTCACCAAGCAAACAAGAAACCTTTCAACTAATAGCAAAAGTTTTAGTTTCAGGAGATATGGCATTTTGGAAACCGACATTAAAACCTAACAACCATTGGACTAATTGGGAATCAGGAAGCTTATGACATTTTTTTTATGTATCACCCTTTTCCAAAATAGAAACAATTGAATTAACAAGCCGACCATTCCCAAACCACCACATTAATTAAAATAATTACTTTCGTCCCCTCGAAAACAGAAAACAAAACACTGTAAACAGACATGCAAAAATTAGCGATGGTTGACTTGAAAAGTCAATACGAAAAAATTAAACCCGAAATTGATAAAGCAGTGCTTGATGTAATTGCTTCATCAGCATTCATCAATGGTCCTGAAGTAAAAGCTTTCCAGGCTGAACTTGAAAAATATCTGAATATAAAGCACGTAATTCCATGTGCCAACGGAACTGATGCATTGCAAATTGCTATGATGGCCTTGGGATTAAAGCCGGGCGATGAGGTTATCACAGCATCATTTACTTATATAGCTACAGCCGAGGTTATTGCTTTGCTGCAACTCACACCGGTGCTTGTTGAGGTAAACCCTGATACATTTACCATTGATCCTGCTGCAATTGAACGCGCAATTACCCCGAAAACAAAAGCAATAGTTCCTGTTCATTTATACGGACAATGTGCTGACATGGAAGCAATAATGAACATTGCGCAAAAGCATAATTTATTTGTGATTGAAGATGTTGCACAGGCAATCGGTGCAGAGTATAAATTTAAAAATGGTAAAACTGCAAAAGGAGGAACTATAGGAACTGTTGGTTGCACTTCGTTTTTCCCTTCAAAAAACTTAGGTTGCTTTGGTGATGGCGGAGCAATGTTTACCAACGATGATGCACTTGCTGCAAAACTTCGCATGATGGCTAATCACGGACAAAGCAAATTATATCATCATGATGATATTGGCTGCAACTCGCGTCTGGATAGTATGCAGGCAACAATACTTCGCGTTAAGCTTCGCCATTTAGATGAATATGCAGCTGCACGCAATCGCGCTGCAGACTATTACGATAAAGCATTTGCCAATCATCCTAAAATAAAAACTCCTGCCCGCGCATCATGGAGCAATCATGTGTTTCATCAATATACATTGCAGGTTACAGGTGTTGATCGTGATAAGCTGCGCGAATCATTGGCAACAAAAGAAATTCCTTCGATGATTTATTACCCCATTGCTGTGCATCAGCAAAAACCGTATAAGAGCAATCGTTTCACTGATAGTACATTACCCGTAACAGTTGACTTAACTGCAAAAGTTATTTCACTACCTATGCACACAGAGCTGAGTGATGAGCAGTTGAAGTATATAACTGATAACGTGCTTCAATTTGTAAAAGAAGAAGTGGCTGTGCGTGTTTAATAGCCACAAAGCCACTAAGGCACTAAGAGATGTTTTCTTTGTGCCTTTGAGCCTTAGTGGCAATATTATCTTTAATAAAATAATTTTTCCCATCCCCCGCTTTGTTAAAACTCAAATCTTTAATACTTAACTTATGAATATTGCTGTAGTAGGTACGGGCTACGTAGGCCTTGTAACAGGAACATGTTTTGCCGAAATGGGTAACCATGTTTTATGCGTTGACATTGATGAAGAAAAAGTTGCGAAAATGCGCAGCGGAGTAATTCCCATTTACGAACCGCATCTCGATCTTTTATTTGAGCGAAATATTAAACAGGGCCGTTTAAAATTCACTACCGATCTCGCTGAAGGAATAAAAGATGCTGCAATTATTTTTCTTGCATTACCCACTCCTCCGGGCGAAGGCGGCAGTGCTGATTTGCGGTATGTGCTTGGTGTTGCCAATCAGCTTGGCGAATTGATTAAGGATTATAAAATTGTAATTAATAAAAGCACAGTGCCGGTTGGAACTGCAGAAAAAGTTCGTGATGCGATTGGAGCAAAATGCAAAACAGAATTTGATGTAATTTCAAATCCTGAATTTTTACGCGAAGGTTTTGCTGTGGATGATTTTATGAAACCTGACAGAGTTGTTATAGGAACAAAATCTGAGAAGGCAAAAAAAATGATGGGTGATTTGTATGCACCTTTTGTCAGACAAGGCAACCCTATTTATTTTATGGATGAACGCAGTGCAGAATTAACGAAATATGCGGCCAATGCATTTCTTGCCACTAAAATCACTTTCATGAATGAGATTGCAAACTTGTGTGAGCGTGTGGGTGCAAATGTGGATAGCATAAGACAAGGCATTGGCTCTGACGAACGCATCGGCAAGCGTTTTCTATTTGCGGGAATCGGTTATGGCGGAAGCTGTTTCCCTAAAGATGTGCAGGCATTAGCGCAAACGTCAAAAGAATTTGATTATGATTTTAAAGTGTTAACTGCTGTGATGGATGTGAATGAAAAACAGAAAGTAGTTATCGTTGATAAAATCAAAAAGTATTTTAAAAACGATTTGAAGGGAAAGAAAATTGCTTTGTGGGGATTGGCTTTCAAACCGGATACCGATGATATTCGTGAAGCGCCTGCATTATATATTATTGATGATTTGGTAGCAGCCGGTGCAACTGTTGCTGCATTCGACCCTGAAGCGATGTACAATGTGAAAAAAATGATTGGCGATAAAATTACTTATTGCGATGATGCTTATTCCCCTTTGGAAGGTGCAGACTGTTTATTGATTGCAACAGAGTGGAGTTTATTCCGCACTCCGGAGTTTGATAAAATAGCATCGCTGTTAAAAAACAAAGTGATTTTTGACGGACGCAATCTTTATGAAAATGTAAAAATGAAAGAGCTTGGATTTTATTATAATAGCATTGGTAGGGATGTTGTTGAATAAAATAGTCATTATGCAAATGCTGATTCGCTATTACCTTCGAGCGTATGAAGGGCAGCATTAAGCGCAGCCGATTTAATAAATCCTTTTACCGATAAATCTTCGTTTAAGCTTTCCCAGCTAACAGCAACGCCTTTGTTTTCAAGCTTCCAATCGTTCAATTGATTTTTACCGGCTTTCTTAAGTTTCGGAAAATCAGAAATATTCAATCGTAATACTTTGCTGTTATTAAGTACAACAATCATCAAATCAAGTTCCTTATCAATCACTAAATTTTTTATCCGTAATCCTTTTTCAAAAATTAATTTATCGAAGGGGTCCGAAGATTTTTTGTCACTATTTTTTTGCGAAATATTCATTCCATTTATTTTTTAAAAAATCCACATTTTCATTTATAAGTTGGTTGATAATTCTTCTTTCTCTTACGGTGAATCCATAAGAATAAGCCTCATCAATAACAGGCTCTAACCAATACTTTGAACTTCCGCCACCCTTTGTTATGTGGATATGGACAGGCTCATTATTTTCATTGCTGTAAAATTTAAATTTGAAACCATTTATTTCAAGTACAACAGGCATAGTAAATTTTGTAGCCTGCTAAATTAGAATAAATCATGATTCATCTTTACCAAAATGTAAAAATGAAAGAGCTAGGATTTTATTATAACAGCATTGCCAGGGATGTTGTTGAGTAGTTTATTTCACTACAATTTCAAAAGTTTAATTTCATAACTCTTATTCTCGCTTTTCAATTTCAACAAATAAACCCCTTTGCGGTAAGCAGCCAAATCAATTTCAAAATGATTATCAGTTACAAAACCGTCCATTATTTTTTCGCTTAGCAGAGAATACACTTCATAGCTAAAAGATTTTACACCGTTAGTTTTAATTTTAAAAATTCCATCTGTTGAAGGATTTGGTGTAATGCTGAAGTTAGTTGAAGCGGTTTCATTTATTCCGGCAAAGGAATTTTTAAACTGAATGATCATGCTGTCAACAGTTGTATTTCCTGATGGGTCGCTTGCAATGATTCGGAAAATGTAAGAGCCATTTTGAAAAGCCTTTGTGTCAAACAACTGGATGGAATCGTTGCTGTCAATAGTATCATTGCCATCGGAGTTGGTTACTATGTGATAATAATCTCGGACGTTATAATCTGCTGTCGAATAACAATTGACATCGCGCGAATAAATGGTATTAATAACGTCCACGTTATAGGTTCCTGCGGGATATACATCTGTATAAAAATCATATTCGTAAGCCAGGGTGTCGAATAATATTGTTTGTGGCGATGCAAGCGGTGACATATTGTAACGCAATTTATTTACTTCCACATGCCATGTTGCATTCACTTGATCATATACTTTTGAAATGACTTTTACTTTATCATGCAAACTATCTGCACTCAAATAATTTCCTGCATCATCACGAAAAGCAAATTCATCTGTACCAATTGTTTTTTCAAATGTTGGTGCAATGGTATCGTATAAGTTAGTCATGTAACTTAATGGATTATCACAAGTCCACCAGCCGCCACTCCATGTTGTGCCCTGATCGGTGATTCGTGCAAAGTGACAATGCACAAAACCCGTTACTGGAAAATCAACCAACAATCCAACAACATCGCCTTCATTAACCGAATCTCCAACTGTATAGGGAATAGTGAGTTCATCCAAATGTGCGTATAGATAGCCTGTTGTTGCATTAGCAGTGTTTTCATTGGCAATGGCAATGCGCCAATGATATGTTGAACTGGTAGTAAGCACAGCTTTTACATATCCTTTTTTTACTGAATAAACAGGCTGCTGATAATAGCCCAATAAATCAACTCCCGGATGCAGGTAAGGCGCACCGATTGAATATTCCTGCATCTCTGCATAGCTGTTGCCGATTGGTTGATATGCAGTATCGTTGTAATAAAATAACGGATCGAGAATCAATTCACCGGAAGGTATCTTTGATGCATTCTTGTTTCGGGGAGCTTTATCATAATGTATTAATGTAAGATGTTGTTCATCACCTTTTGTGAAATTTGAAAGATCATTACTTATGTATGATTCAAATACAAACTCATGTTCTTGTTCGGTTTTTGTACTAATGCATAATTGATCCTTGATTATCTGTGCTTCAAAAATTCTTCCTGTTAAAGCAGTAAAAACTTTTTCAGACTTATTGTTTTCAATTTTGTAAATGGACTCGTGAGAAACAAACAGAGGCTCATTTTTGAAAAATAAAATTTGGTAAACAGGTTCGTAAATTTTTATGATTTTATTTTTGTAAGTCAATGTTGATGCAGCCTCATCAAAATAGAAAACATTCCCTTCATCATCCACAGAAAAAACAGTTGAGCCGATGAATGATTTGATTTTGAAATTTTTTAAGTCAACCACACTGATATTTTTCAAATCATAAAATGCACAATAACTTTTGTTTGCAGAAAGTTTAAGATTGATGGTTTGGGAAAACGATTTCATGAACAACTCCTTCCCATGAAGATTGTAAACTCTTAAAACAGAAGGAGCATTTTCGTAATTGCCTGTTACGGTTAAATACCCGTTGTTGATTTCAAAAACGCTGCTTCCTTTTAAAACCAGGTTGTTGATTTTAATTAATCCGCCATCATTATTAATTTGTAATTCGTAGTTGAGTTGTGTTTGTCCATCAATAAAATGCCCATACTTATTGAGTTGTTGACTGTACACGGTAAAACTGAGGATCGTAAAAATTAAGGATAAATATTTTTTCATGTTATGAGAATTGACTTTTTATTTGAAAATGTATAAATAAACTAACAATTTAACGTTAATGGAAATATGGAAATTGAAAAGGTAAAGCTATTAAAGATGAAACAGAGCTACTACTTTTGACCTTTGAAAATAAAGCATGAAGTTAAGACAGTTTTTTAAAATTTTTTTTGTTGTGGTTGGGTTGATGAGCTTTTATTGTTCGGCACAAGGACAATTCCTTGATACACTTGTTTCATCTTTTCATCAGCCACATAAATTATTTTTTACCATTGATCTTTCCAAATCATTCGGAGTCAATAACGGAACAGATATTATAGGATTCAAATTAGGTTCGGCCCAGAACCAGCGTATTTACTATGGTTTGGGTTATTACATTCTAAATACTGATGTGGTGAAAGATAAAACTGTTCAGAAATATGATGGCACTGATACAGTAGTGCCTTCACAATTAAAGTTGAGATTTGTTACGCTCAATGCCGAGTATGTTTTTTATCGTGATAATCATTGGCAGTTTGGCGCTCCTGTAAATATCGGTTATGGCAAGAGTTATTACGAATATCATATAGCAAAAGGGCAAAAAGAAAAGACCACAAAAACAGGTTCAATGCTTTTTAGTTTGGGATTTGCAGGACAATACAAATTTATTCCCTGGGTAGGTTTGGGTTTTGGAGTTGGTCATGCAGGCACGCTTGGCACCAATAAAAATGATGATCAGAATTTCAGTGCATGGACTTATAGTTTTGGAATAAAAATATTTTTTGATGAGATATACAGAACGCTGCGCGATTTGAAAAAATCTGATAAGGAAAAAGGTAAGCCAATAGACGATGATGGACCAGTGCCTGATTTTAAAAACTAAGACCTACGAAACCAATTTCGGTGTAATGAATTAACAGTTAAAACGGGGCAACAATGCATAAAGTTTCAACAAACCTTTCTAAAAATATTACTACTGTAGTAGATGTTATCGGAGATAGTATTTATCCTCTTTATAAAGAGTTTAGTTTACTTACTTATACTGACAAATTAAAATTTTGGTATAGGCATAGAATTAACTTTCAATACACCCATTTTCAAATTTTCAAAAACGATGAGGATAAAATCGGAGTAGTTTTTTCCAACGTTCCCGAAAATCCTACGGAACTTAATGAGTTTATAAAATTCGTTTTAATGGCTTATAAAAAGGACTCAAAACGAAGTGAACAATCTTATTTTGAAACCGTTGAAAAGTGCGTTTCAAAAAAATCTAAAATTGAATTTACTCATAGAGAAATTGAGCGATTAAAACAGGAAGAAACTGGTATAATAACAGAGCTACAACAAAAAAGACTTTATAACCATTTATCAAATATTGATTATTACAAGGAAACTAAAAAAATGCCAATACTTCATGGCATGGAATCCGACATGATTTGTAATTTTCTAAGGCAAAAAAACCAGGTGGTTTTTAAGGAGTTTTTAGAATTGCAAATTGAAAGATTGGAGAAAGGAGAAACAGATTCTAAAATGAGTAAAGAAGAATACTATTCTAAAAAAAATGAAAGAGATGTATCTGCAATAAGTTTGAGACTTATAGAAGATTTAAAAATGAAAATGAAAGAAACCGGAACAAGTTTTCCGAATAAAGAAGAAACAGTTAAAACAAACTCACTTTTTTCAAACCTTGAATGGGCAAATAGAACGGAAATGGTTGAATTAGTTTTCGCTCTTTCTAAATCACTACGAATAAGACGCGCAGGCCAACCTTTAAATCAAAAACAAATAATTGAACTTTTCTCAAAACTATTTTCAGTTGACTTAGATAACTTTCACAACTTACTTAATGATGCAATGACAACCCATAAAAGAAACAGTGATGGCAAATTTTTTACAGCAGAATTATTCAAACATGTTGAAGAATACCTAATCAAAGTAAGAGAAAAGGAAAGAAAGTAAACTGAAAATTTTTCTCCACTGGAGTAAACTGGATTTTTTAAGATTGCTTTAAACTTCACATTTGCAAGCCTAAAGCTTAATTCAATTATTATGAATGTGAACTTCAAAATTTCTGAAAAAGAGTTTGATGCATTAATCAAACTTATTACCCCAATCATATGGTTTATTTTATTATCAATAATAATCAAATTTACAGGCTTAGATTTAAACAAAATCAGGCTTATTTTGGATGCAATAAGAAAGGTAATATGAGAAGTGCAGCAATCCTCAACCAACTAACTATGGTTTTAAGTCTTGTAATCAAAAAGTAACCCTTATAGTGGCCCCCAATGTTTTTAGAGTAAGTGTTTTTGGCAGGAAAAAGTTTTTGGTGAGAGGCAAAAAAATGTAGATATATAAATTGCAACACCGGAATAATTTCAAGAACCAGGGAATGAAAATTATAACCAGGGCATTGTTATTCTATAATGAGCCAACATTGAAAAATAATTCGTTTACTTTGATTAAATAAATTCATTAAAGATTTAACTATGAAAAAATTATTTCCTTTTGTGATAACACTTTCATTATTGTTTGGTTGTCAAAACCAATCCCCGAAAACACCAGCTACCGTTAATCATTCATTTCCCATTTATGATTCCTCTAGAACAATAATCCTAAACAATACAAATAAGATTGCCTCCATTCAATTGGCAAAAGATGTTAAACGATTGAATGAATTGAAAAAGAGTTTTGTTTTTGAAAAAGATGAATTTAATAACTCAGGTTGGTACGTACACAAATTTCAAACTGTTGATAATTCGTATAATCGTAAATGCCTAAAAGTTCATATTAGCTCACAAGGATATATTTATTTGCAAGATCAATACTATGCAGATGATTGGTTATTTCATGTTGATGTTATGGTTAAAATAGTAGATAACATTTATAATAGTAGATAACATTTATAAGAGTGATGTAGTTTCAACATTTGATAAAAACAACGAAACCGAAAACGGATCCGGGAGCGTTTGGGAGAAAATTAGTTACCTAAATGGTAAAGACAATGGTATTATTAAGGCTATTGCAGAAAGTAATGGTGAGAAAGTAAAAGTGAGATTTGAAAGTGATAAACACTATGTTGATTTTACTCTATCAAATAAAGATCAACTTGCAATCAAAGAGGGCTACGAACTTTCAGAATTAATTAAGAAAACAGGAGACTAAAAACTAAACAGATGGACATAATTGCCATTTGGATTACAGAAGATAAAAAACAAAAAAGCATTCTCGAAGTTGCCCCCTAAAAATCAAAAACCCTTGTAAACTTATATTTACAAGGGCTTTGAATTCTAAAATGTACCCGGAGTCGGAGTCGAACCGACATGCCAGTGAAGACACTGGTGTTTGAGACCAGCGCGTCTACCAATTCCGCCATCCGGGCATAAGCGGGCTGCGAAAGTATTTATTTGATAGAATACTGCAAACTCCATTTCTGTTTTATTAAAAAATAGTTGACTTACAATTACTTTTCTTTGTATTCATAACTTTCAGTTCGGAATCAAACGAATTAAGAATTAAGAACATTAGAACAATTGAATTTCGAACCGTCAAACGTTGTACTTCTAAATTCTTAATTCATGTATTCGTTATTCTTAATTCAAATCATTTATCACTTTTAAAAGTAAATTAATAAACATCATGACCATTCAGGAAGCACAGCAAACAGTTGATCATTGGATAAAAACAATTGGTGTAAGATATTTTAATGAGTTGACCAATATGGTTTTGCTTACCGAAGAAGTGGGCGAACTGGCACGCATCATAGCACGCACTTACGGTGAACAATCTTTTAAAAAAACAGACGAAGCAAAAAACTTAGGCGATGAAATGGCTGATGTTTTATTTGTTTTGATTTGCCTCGCCAATCAAACAGGCGTTAATCTTGAAGAAGCATTGCAAAAAAATTTAGAAAAGAAAACCAAGCGTGATAAGAAGCGTCATAAAGAAAATCGAAAGCTTAAATAACCATTCGCTTTTATTGCTTTTGTTTTTAACTTTAACCTCAATTATTTGAAAACAATTTGCCATGAAAACAAAATTACTCCTTATCACGTCACTTTTATTATTTATCACCCTGCAAGTTTCTGCTCAGTGCAATTACAATTCAGGCATTTATTATATGGTAACCACTGATTCTGATTTTGTTCCCGGCAGTTTGCGCGCGGCTATTGACCAGGCAAATATTGATAATACTGGCGGAATAATAGCTGCGGTTTCAGCAGATACTTTTTACCTGATGGCGCCCCTGCCAACTATCACTTGTGATTATCTTGGAATTTTCCCAAGCGTTCAGGTCTATATTGACGCAGGATTCAGCTTTACCGATCCCGGTCCGCAGATAACGGCCTCTAATACTTGCTTTGGATATTTTGTTGAATTCATTAATGTGGCACCAACAATTTTTAGCGTTACTACAACTACTGATTCCGGTCCGGGCTCGTTGCGGCAGGCTATTATTGATGCTAACTTTTCTGATTCATACGATAATATATGGTTCAACATTCCGGGCATTGCACCCCAAACAATTGTTCCACTTGCAGCATTGCCGGTTATTGATCGCCCATTAACCATTGATGGCACCACACAGCCTGCAAATGGTTATACAGGCTCTGCTCCTAAAATTATTCTCGATGGAGTAACCACAAGTTTCCAGGGATTGAATTTTGATTATTTCTATCACAATCACGAATATGATGGAGCGCTTTATGGCCTTAATATAAGGCACTTCACAGACGGGTTAGATACAAGACGGTCGCGCACCTTTACTTTGGGGGCTGTGAATAAAAGAAATGTTATCAGTGCAAATAATTTCGGAGCCACTTTTGAATACGACAGCGCGCTTAATGTCAATTATAATTATATCGGAACAACTGCCGATGGAGATGCTGATGATGGCAATACTAATTTTGGATTGGCGTTAATTACGGATACAATTGGTTATCGTCAATTTAATAATAATGTAATTTCAGGTAATGCATCCGGGTTGGTTATTTATACGAATGTACCTGCCGCTCCTGGTTCAAACATCGAAATTAAAGGCAATCTTGTAGGAACTGACTGTACAGGCTCATTCGCAATTCCTAATAAAAATGTTGGAATAGAGGCAGGAAATAATCAAGTTATTGTAGGCGGCACAAATGCAGGTGATGCTAATCTTTTTTCAGGAAATTGTATCAGCAGTCCTGTTACCGGTAAAGCTGCATTGATAACAGGCGATTATACGCAGGTAATCGGAAATAAATTCGGAACCAATCTTGCGGGCACTGACACTATACCAAATGCTTACGGAGGTGCTATTGTAATTGGTGGCAATTATGCTCAAATAGGCGGCCCATCACCTGCGCAGGGAAATTTAATTGCTGCAAGTTCTGTCGGGATTTATGGTTTTGCACATCACGCTTTAATTCAAAATAATATTATTGGTACTGATGTTACAGGAACCCAAAACTGGGGTAACATAGAAGGCATCAGTTTTTTTGGTGACAGCAATTATGTGTTTTATAATGTTATTCAAAATAATCAGTATGGTGTTTATATTGCCCTTGCAAGTGAACACGACAGCATACTAAACAACACTATAAGTGATAATGTTAACGAAGCCATATATAATAAGGCGCAGCATAATGTATTTTCTGACAATAGTATTTATAACAATGGATTTGGAATAAAAAATTCCGGAGCGGCTAATAATTTTATTCCTACACCAGTCTTTCAATACACAACTCCCGATAGTGTTGGCGGGTCTGCGTTGCCGGGAGCTGTTATAGAATTGTATTCCAGCCAGTCCTTAAATAATACAGCACAGGGAAAAGACTATATAGCAACAATTACCGCAGATAATGCCGGAAACTGGCAATACGTGGGAGTTTTAACAACACCACTTACCGTTACAGCAACACAAACTGATTCTTCAGGAAACACTTCGGCATTTTCAGATCTATGGCAACAAGTTGCGCCTGATGTATGGCCGGGCGATTGCAACTATGATTTGGTTGCAGATAATTTTGATTTCCTGTATCTGAATCTTGCGCTCAATGATACAGGTTCTGTTCGTGCAGGAGCAAATACGGCATGGGTTGCTCAGCCTTCAAATGACTGGCAGGGCAAGTATGCATCAGGTATTAATCATAAACATGCCGATTGCGATGGTAATGGAATTGTTCAGCTTGCAGATAGCATTGCTATTTCAAATAACTATGGACAAGTGCATGCATTTAAATCTGGCATTTCAAATATAAACGGTGGTGGCAATGATTTTTACGCAACTGCGAATAAAGACACTGTTGCCCCCGGTGATACTGTAACATTTACCATATATGTTGGAGGCACAAGTGCAGTTGATTCACTGTTTGGTATTGCATGGAGTTATTTTTTTGATGTAGCTCTCGTTGACACAAGTTATATCCTAACAGATTACAGCTCTTCAGTTTTGGGAATTATTCACAACAATTTGGAATCATTCAGAAAAGATTTTTACTCATCGGGTTCGATTGACGTTGCATTGTGCCGCACCGATAAAACAGATACAACTTCAGTTAACGGTGCTATAGCCACTATTACGATGAAAATCAAATCTGGAATAAGCTCCATTTCAACGCTTCATTTACAGCCTGAAATTGTGCGAGCCATTACCACAGGAGAGATTCCCAGAGTATTTACTCCAAGTGGTGACTCAATAGTTATTGACCCGGTACTACTATACATAAATGAAAGTAACATTAAGGATATAGGTATCAATTACGATATGACTAATGATTATCTCCTGATTGATGTGCCGCAAAATAATAAGTCTTGCCGGCTAAGCATTTATAATATTTCCGGTGCTTTAATTGAAACTCAAATAATAAGAGGAGGAAAAAATAGAATCGAATTGAATTCAATTCCTGCAGGAATTTATCTTTACGAGGTGACTACTTCCAATTTTACTCAACATGGCAGGTTTTTCAAATTCAATAAATGATAAAATTATTCATCAGCTTATTCGCTTTGGCAGGTTCGCTCGTTCATCCTTTTTATATGAGTGTGACTGAAATCAATCACAATGCAAAAACAAAAAGTATTGAAGTGAGTTGCCATATTTTTACTGATGATTTGGAAAAAGATTTTAAAATACAATACAACAAATCAATTGACCTCACACATCCAACAGACAAGGCTTTAGCAGATAAATACGTAAGTGATTACCTGAAAGAAAAATTAAAAATTACCATTGACGGAAAAATTATAACGCTCCATTATCTCGGTTATGAAATTAACGAAGATGCTGTGTGGAGTTATTTTGAATGTGAAAATATTGCAACAATAAAAAATGTAAAAGTTTATGATGCAATTTTATTTGACAAGATTGAAGAGCAAGCAAACTTAGTACATATAACAGTTAATGGTAAGCGGCAAAGTTTTAAACTTGATAATCCTAAGGCAGATGCGGTTTTTAGTTTTTAGTTGCTTGCTTTGGTAGTGCGTATGGTTGGTGTTTTTTTTCACCAACCATAGAAGGAGCGGTCGGTAAAAAAACAAACTTAGGCAAAATAAATTTTTAGAGCGAACTGAAGTTCGCTGTTACAGGCTGCGCATGGGCAATGCCTTCAGGTGTTTTCCTGACTTCGCTAATAAAAACGGTTAAGGCAAAGAAAATCAACAGGTTAC